>NZ_JAEPRP010000319.1:0-3834 GCF_016652895.1 Ensifer sp. SSB1 | reverse complement strand
GGGCAAGGCAAGCGGAGCGTCGAGGGAATGCTCGCGGATCGGTGGCCTCTCCTCGTAGACGAGCTGCGTCAGCCGATAGGACAGGCCATCGTAGAAATCATCGATAACGTCGTAGCGCCGGCTGGGTACTCCCTGCACATCGAGCATCAGGTCGATCCGCATGGCCGGCCCGAGAAAGATACGGCCGCCGTCGGGTTCATGGGGATCGCAAGGCTGGCCGTCGATCGCGACGACGACGGGCCGATGTCCGTCGAAGCGCAGCGCCATGATCCTCGCGAGCGAGGCGTTGATGAGGCGCAGCCGTACGCGCTCGCCCGACCGGAACGTTTCAGCCTCCGACACCCGGCCGTTGAGCGTCACCGTATTTCCGACCCGCCCGGACATCCCCGCTTCCATTCGGTTGCCGAAACCGGAGGCGATGCCGCCGTCTTCGGTCAACCGCCAGTCGGAAAGCACCCAGACAACGTCGCGGTCGACCGCGACGGGTTCGCGTTCCTCTACGATCACCGCTCCGGCGAGGCCGCGGCCGAGTTGCTCGAGGCTGTTGGCGTGCGGGTGATACCAGAAGGTTCCCGCATCCGGCGGCGTGAACTCGTAAACGAAGCTCTCTCCAGGCTTGATCGGCGGCTGCGTCAGCCCGGGCACGCCGTCCATCGCATTGGGAAGCCGAATTCCGTGCCAGTGGACCGTCGTCTCCTGGTCAAGGCGGTTTTCGACGACGAGGCGCGCGGGTTCGCCCTGGCGAAGGCGTACCAGATCGCCGGGCACAGTTCCGTTGTAGGTCCAGACGTCCGTTTCTGGCCGATCCTGACCCGCAAGGCGCGCGCGATCAGGTGCGACGACGATCTTGTAGTCGTTCGACGAAGACGCCGATTGCGCCGGAATGGCTGGCAAGGCTGTTGCCAGCAGAAGACCCGCGCCTGCCTGGAGCAGTTCCCGGCGCGAAACAGGGCAGTTGGATTCACTATTCACTTTCGATCCTTCCGATCATCGTACACGGCGGAACGCGTAGGCGTTGCCGCGCATGGGTTCGCTGGTCCGGCAAAGCTGCTTAGTCGCAACCGTCGGAAAATCAGCCGATGTCGAAGGTTCGTGGTGGGGCGGGATCGGGCGGCCAGACCCAGCCGAAGAGAAACGGCTCGCGGGCAGCAACTGGAGCAAGCCTATCCCCGGCCGGAATGTGAATCGCCGTGGGCAGCGGCGCGACGACGGGGGCTGCGCAGAGCTTGCCGCAGGCCATCGCCTTCATTGCGCCTGCCTGGTCGGGACAATCCTGGCAGTCACCGTGGTCGGACATCGTCATTTCCGCCATGGTCGCCATCTTCGCAGCCATGCTGCTCGCCTGGGCCACCGACAGGCTCATCCCCGCGGCGACGAAAACCGCGAGGAAAAAGAGGCCAAGCTGTCGGACAGACCAGCGCTTCATGACGAAGAGAATCGCGCCGAACCTCCGGGAATACAAGCGATGATGCGCCCCTGCGGAGACCCGCCGCGTCAACACTGCGTGACGCGGCGCAGGCCCAGACCTTGGCGCATCGTTGCCATCCTTCATTCGGCCGCTTCCTTGAGCGTCAGATCGGTGGATTCGACCACTGGTCGGTCGTCGGTGCGGGCTGGCAGTCGCCAGCCCTTCACCAGTCCGTAGATTGCCGGGATGACCGCCAGTGTCAGCACCGTCGACGAGATCATGCCGCCGATCATCGGCACGGCGATGCGCTGCATGATTTCCGATCCGGCCCCAGTGCTCCAGAGGATCGGCACCAGCCCCGCGGTGATCGCCACGACCGTCATCATCTTCGGCCGCACCCGTTCCACCGCTCCGACCATGATCGCGTGATGCAGGTCATCCCGCGAGAAGGTGCGGTCTTCGCTGGCGCATTCCTCACGGCGTTCGCGAAGCGCCTGGTCGAGATAGATCAGCATGATCACCCCCGTCTCTGCCGCCACGCCAGCAAGCGCTATGAAGCCGACGACCACCGCCACCGAGGCATTGAAGCCCAGCCACCACATCATCCAGATGCCGCCAACCAACGCGAAGGGCAGCGACAGCATGACGATGAGGGTTTCGGTCAGCGCCTTGAAGTTCAGGTAGAGCAACAGGAAGATCAGGGCGAGCGTCAACGGCACGACGATCGCGAGGCGCGCCTTTGCCCGTTCCAGATACTCGTACTGGCCGCTCCAGGCGACCGAGTAGCCGGGCGGTAGCGACACGCTCTTCGCGACGGCTGCTTGAGCTTCGGAGACATACCCGCCGAGATCGCGGTCGGCGATGTCGACGAAGATATAGACCGCGAGCTGGCCGTTCTCGGTCCGGATCGTCGTCGCACCGCGCTCGAGCTTGACGTCGGCGACAGCTCCGAGAGGCACCGTGCCGCCGCCGGGAAGGGCCACCTCGATGTCGCGCGCGATCGACTGCGGATTGCTTCTGAACGCCCGCGGATAACGGACGGCGACGCCGTAGCGCTCCCTCCCCTCGACGGTCAAGGTGACCACCTCGGACCCGAGCGCCGTGGCGATAACATCCTGCACGTCACCGATGCTGAGGCCGTAGCGTCCGAGCGCAGTGCGGTCTGGCACGATGTCGAGGAAGTATCCGCCTATGACGCGCTCGGCATAGGCGCTGGACGTGCCAGGGATGGACTTCAGTACCGTCTCGATGTCGCGCGCCACGCGCTCCATTTCCTTGAGGTCGGTGCCGTAGACCTTGACGCCGACGGGCGTGCGGATGCCCGTCGACAGCATGTCGATGCGGGCGCGGATCGGCATGGTCCAGGCATTGGAGACGCCGGGGAAATGCAGTGCTGCGTCCATTTCTTGCTTGAGGCTGTCGATGGTCACGCCTGGCCGCCATTCCGACTTCGGCTTCAGGGTGATGATCGTCTCGAACATTTCAGTCGGAGCCGGATCGGTGGCGGTAAGCGCTCTGCCCGCTTTGCCGAAGACCGTCTCGACCTCGGGGAAGGACTTGATGATCCGATCCTGCGTCTGCATCAACTCGGCTGCCTTGGTCACCGACAGGCCGGGCAAGGTTGTCGGCATGTACATCAGCGTGCCTTCGTTGAGGGTCGGCATGAACTCGCTACCTATCTGACGCGCAGGCCACACCGTTGCGGCGAGCGCCGCAACTGCGAGCAGGATCGTGATCGTCTTCGCCTGCAGCACCCCGGCAATGATCGGGCGGTAGGTCCAGATCAGGAAGCGGTTGAGCGGGTTCTTGTGCTCGGGCACGATCCGGCCGCGCACAAACAGGACCATCAGTGCCGGAACGAGCGTCACCGACAGCAGGGCAGCCGCCGCCATGGCGAAGGTCTTGGTGAAGGCGAGCGGCCCGAACAACCGCCCCTCCTGGGACTCCAGTGTGAAGATCGGCAGGAAGGAGACGGTGATGATCAGCAGGCTGAAGAACAGTGCCGGGCCGACCTCACTTGCCGCCTCGATCAACACTTCGGTGCGCGACTTGTCCGGCGGAGCGCGCTCCAGATGCTTGTGGGCGTTCTCGATCATCACGATCGCCGCATCGATCATCGCGCCGATGGCGATCGCGATGCCGCCGAGGCTCATGATGTTGGCGCCGATGCCGAGCGCCCGCATGGCGATGAAGGAGATCAGGATGCCGATCGGCAGCATGATGATGGCAACGAGCGCGCTCCTCACATGCAGGAGGAAGGCGATCGTTACCAGGGCGACGATGATCGACTCCTCGACCAGCGTGCCCTTGAGCGTCTCGATCGCCGCCTTGATCAGCTCCGAGCGATCGTAGACGGGAACGATCTCGGTGCCAGCCGGTAGGCTGTCCTTGACCGCGGAACTTTTTTCCGGTGCTCGATGCAGCCT
>NZ_JAEPRP010000318.1:0-3848 GCF_016652895.1 Ensifer sp. SSB1 | reverse complement strand
CTCCGTTTCCACGATCCTTAAGGGGATAATCCTTCCCTTCACACGCTTCGACGCATAAGTTCGCAAGACGGTTTTCGAAAAATAGAAACATGAACTGGAACGATGTCCGCTACTTCCTTGCAGTGACACGCCAGGGCGGCCTCACCGGCGCTGCGCGTGAGGTGAAGGCCAGTGCTTCGACGGTGGCGCGCCGGATAGAGACGCTCGAATATGCACTCAAGACGCGCCTGTTTGAGCGCCGGTCGGACGGCTATGAGCTCACTGACGCAGGCAGGGCGATGGTCGAAAAAGCAACGGCGATTGAAACCGCCATGCGCGAACTTGAAGGCAGCTTCTTTGGTCAGGACGGTCGTGTCTCGGGGACGGTTCGGATTATCACCGTCGAAACGCTCGCACATCATCTGCTGATGCCAAACCTGTCTGCTTTGCAGGAAGCCTATCCCGATCTTTCGTTGGGCGTTTCGGTCAACGCCACGTCCTTCGCCCAGATTCCGCAGCGAGAGACGGATATTGGCCTTCGGCTCTGCCGCCCCGAGCAGGGCAACTATGTGGTGCGCCGGATCGGCACGATCGCGTTCGGCCTCTACGCGTCGAGAGCCTATCTTGAGAGCCACCCCGTCCGGGAAGATCATTTGCCGATCACCGGCCATAGGCTGATTACCTGGGGCGATCCCCTGTCGTTCCTTGTCCTGCCCAAGACCCTGCGCTCGTGGGTCGAAAGCGGCATAGCCAACCTGACGGTCGATACGATGCAGGCGCAGGTGCTCGCGATGAAGGCGGGCAACGGCCTCGGCGTATTGCCGTGTATCCTTGCGGATACGGAGGAACAGCTTGTCCGGGTCAAACCCGACATTTGCAGGCAGGAGGAAGCCATTTGGCTTGTCGTTCATGAAGGGGTTCGCGACACCAAACGCATTCGTGTTGTCGGCGATTTCCTCGAGACGATCGTGAAGCAAGGGCAGCGCGCACTTTCCGGTCGGATTTCGGAACAATTGCAGGTGAAGTGACGCATGAGTGCTTTGCCTTTTGGCAGGGCGAAAGGGGGTCACGGCGCGAAGCAATCAGAGTCAAATTGGCGAGGGCATCATGGATCGCCTCGAAGCAATGAAAATGCTGCTCGCAGTCGTCGATGCTGGCAGTATCTCAGCAGGGAGCAGGAAACTGAATGCCCCGCTGCCGAGCGTCAGTCGCAAGGTTGCCGAACTCGAACGGCACCTGGGGGCGAGCCTCATCGTGCGCACCAGCCGCAACCTTCAACTCACCGATGCGGGCAGGGAATATGTCGACGCGGCCCGGAAGATTATGGGCGATTTGGAAGAGGCGGAGCGGCGAGCCTCGGGCGAATACCAGACACCGCGCGGCACGCTGACGATCACCATGCCGGTCGAGTTCGGCGCCCGCTACATCATGCCGATCGCGCTTGGCTACATGGAGAGGCACCCGGAGGTATCCCTGAACCTCCTTTCGCTCGATAGAACGGTGCATCTTGTCGACGAACAGGTCGATATCGCCATTCGCCTCGGCGACCTCGCGGACAGTTCGCTCTATGCGGTCAAGGCGGGAGAGTTTCGCCTGCTGACCTGCGCCAGCCCGGTATATCTTGAGCGCCGGGGTGTGCCGTTGCATCCAGGCGATCTTGAAAGCCATGACGGAATACTCTTCAACAAGCGGACGTTCTTCTGGACGTTCGATGTCGACGGCCGCCCGGTGGAAGCCGTTCCTCGCAATCGCCTTGAGGTGAATACCGCGGCCAATTGCGTGGCCGCGGCGGTCGGTGGAGCGGGCATCGCCCGCTTGTTCGATTACCAGGTTCCGGACGAGTTGGCGTCTGGCGCCCTCGTGCCGGTTCTGGAGGGTTTCGACGGCACTTCGAGATCGATCCACATCGTCTATTCCGGTCAGGGCATGCTCACGTTGAAGGTGCGCTCCTTCATTGACTGGACCTTGCCTCGCCTTCGCACCGTCTTCGGGCGAGGTGAAACTATGCAGGTCTAGTCGGCGAAGGCCTGGCGAACTTCGTCGACTGTTCGTGCCGGATCCTGAAGGTGCGGGAAGTGGCCGATACCCTTCAGAACGGCGAACTGCGAACGGGTCCGATCGGCGAACTCCTTGCCCATCTCCGGTTTGATGAAGATGTCCCTTTCGCCCCAGATCACCTTGATCGGGGTCTTGAGCCTAAACAGATTGGCCTCGAGATAATCTTGATCACGCGTGAAGTGGGCGTAATAGGATGCGAAGGCGTTGGCGGTCGTCACCCCGTCACGCTGCCAGGAATCCTTCATGTCCGATTGCACTTCGGAGGACAGGTCGAACTGGTTTTCCGGTGCAAGGCCGCGCCGATAAACGTTCGCCAAGATCTCGTCGCCAGTCTTGTTCATATAGGCCCGCGTCGGTGTTGCCGTCGGTTCGGCCTTCAGATTTTGCAGGCTCTCGTACATCCAATGTGGCCGGTTGAACGGCGCAAAGTCGCCGACGATGATCTTCTGCGCGACCGTCGGTTCGTCGAGGGCGAGAAGGAGGGCAGGGAGGCTGCCGATGTCCGAGGCGTAGATGACCAAATTCGACCGGTCGACGCCCGATCTGTCGATATAGGCCTTCAGAACCTTGGCATAGTCCCTTGGAGAATAGGAGAACCGCTCCGGGGACGGACGCGACGACTGGCCGTAGCCAGGCCAATCGAACGCATGCACTTCGTACTGTGCGCCCAGAGTTTCCGTGATCTTCGTCCAGACGGCCAGTGTCTCCGGAAACCCGTGCAGGAAGAGAACCGTGCCGTTGGGATTGCCAACACGGGAAACCATCCGTCGGAGCGTTATGTTCTCGTCGATCGTGATGAAGTCGATCCTCGGGGTCGTCGCGATGCCGGCGGTCTCGGCGTGTCCTGGTGCGGTTGATGCCATGATCACAGAAGCTGTTGCGACGAAGGTCTTGAGCGATGCCATGTCTTTAGGTCCTTCCTGTCTCCGTATGGTGAGTGTGACCAGAGCATCGGGCATCGAGCAATCGGTCGGCAGATGGAGTTTTTGAGAGGCTCCCTCTTGAATGCGGACGGATGCGCTCTCGAGTGGACGCTGTGCATTCAAGCGAGAGGATGGCTCTCAGATTTGCTCAGTACCGGACAGCGGACGTCGTCCGTAGATTCCCGTCATTCATCGATCGCCGGTGTTCAACCGACGATCCCGAACGAACCAGCGAGACGAGACAGTCGCTCGCGACGAAAGGATTGAGGAAAATGAACGACATCACTGCCTCCCCGCAGAAAGAGGCTCCGGAAGGGACAAGAGCGCTTGCCGGCCATTCGACCGTTGGCACGAACGATCTCGATGCCGCAGCGGCTTATTATGACAAGCTCCTTGCCGTCTTCGGCATCGGTCGCGTACTCGTCCAACCCGGGCGCGCCGTCTATTACGGCCACCGTACCCTCGAATTCGGTGTGACGAAGCCCTTTAACGGAGAGATGGCGGTTGCGGGCAATGGCACCATGGTCGCCTTTGAAGCGCGCTCTCGCGCCCAGGTAGACCAGGCTCATGCCACGGCATTGGAAGCAGGAGGTTCCGACGAGGGCGCTCCCGGTCCGAGAGGTCCGGATGGCGGCGACCCCTATTGTGCCTATTTCCGCGATCCCGAAGGCAACAAGTTTCTCGTCTACCGCAAAGGTCCCGACGAGGCCCGATGATCAATGGAGCGCGGGAGCCGCCGCGTGCGACGAGGCTCCCGCCCGACCTGATTCAGCGTATCTTCTCATCAAGAGCCTGCACGGATCTCTCCAATGCGCTTTCTGAGTGAGCGGACAGGAGTTTCTGAAATGAACCTGGAAAACAAGACTAACGGGCAAGTCACACGGCGCT
>NZ_JAEPRP010000317.1:0-3924 GCF_016652895.1 Ensifer sp. SSB1 | reverse complement strand
CCTTGAATTCGTCGACCGCCTTGGCCGGGTCATCGAAGACCGGAGGATCTTCGTCCGCCGCATAGGCGTCGAGGCCGGCCGCCATTTGATCCGCCGGTGCCTGTTCCGTCGGCGCCTTTGTCTGTGAGAAGGCGTTGAGCGGCACGGCGGCCAGTGTGAGGGCGATCGCCGTTCCAAGGAGAAGCGGATGAAAGAGCTTTGTCATGGTCGTTCTCCTATCTGACTATCGTCTGCCGCCGCCGCGCCCACCGCCGCCGCCACCGCGGTGGATTGGAGGTTTGCCACCGCCGCGGGTCGCTTGTGGCCGCCCGCCGCCACGCTGGCCGCCACCCATGCTCTGTCCACCACGCTTCGACGAATTAACCTCACGCCGGCCGGAATTGACGTTGCCGAGCCCCGACGGGTTCACGGGTCGATTCTCGACCTTGCCGCCCATCTTCGGCTTGCCTGCGGGTCGGTTTGCCGGGGTCTGCTTTGCTTGCGGACGGTTGGCGCCTGCCTTGGCGTCACCGGCCCTCGGTCTTGTCGCCTGACCATCGGCGGGACGGGTCGCGGGCCGCTGCTGCGCTTTCAGTCCATCTAATGTGCTCTTGCGCACATCCCTGATCTGGCCGGCGCTGTCGCCGCCAGCGGGCCGCGCGTTCGGGCGCTCGCGATTGATCTCGTTGGCGCGGTTGCGCAGGTTGTTGTTGCCGTCGGCCTTGATGTTGTTCTTGATATTGGTCCGGTCGAACTTCTGAAACTGGGTGCTGTCGAATTTGATCTTGCTGCGGTCGACATTCTTCCAGTCGACGTCGTTCCACTTGACCTTGCCGTTGATGTTGTTGAAGCAGTTGTTGCAGTCGATGTCGACGTCACCGCCGTTCCAGCGGCCGCCCCACACGCCCCAATCGTCCCAGTCGACGATTGCTGCGAAGGCAGCACCCGTCACAGCACCTGCAAAGAAGGTCGCGCCCGGATACCAGTAGGCGGGAGAGGGTTCGTCATAGTAGCTGATCGGTGCCGGTGCATAGTTGGGCTGATACAACATCTCCGGCGGATACTGCGGCACGTAGATCGTTTCCGGGTTCGCCGCCTGGATGAGGACATTGTCGCCTTCCTGGACCACTTTTACCTTGTCGTCCGTCTTGATGATGTTCTTGGCGACCGCCTCGTCGCGCAGTTGCTGTATCGCGATCAGCACGTCCTTCTGCTGATTGGCGATCGCATCACCGAAGGACTGGGTCCAGTCGAGGTCTTCGGCCATCATCTTGACGATCTGGGGATAGTTGAGCAGCGAGATGACGCTGCCGTCCCAATCCTCCTTCGGTTTCATGTCCGGCTTCTTCTGGCGTGCCTCGAGGAACCGCTCCGCCTCGACGATCTGCAGCGGAAAGAGAGCCGCAGCGGAGATCAAGGCCACCAGTTCGTCCGGATAGAGCGCGATGCGGGCGACGAGGATTTCGAGTTCGTCGTCGCTGAGCGGTTCCGGCGCTGTCTGCTGCTCGGCCGCCGGGGCGCTTGCCGACTGCTGCGCGAGCACCGGGTTCATGGATGATGAGAGCATCATGGCAACAGCGCTGCCAAGCACGATTATTGTCTTCCGCACTATGATCACCTCCAAGGGTAAAGACGGAAAGGGTCGCCCGAAATACTGGTCTCCTTGGTATGCCGGAAAAGCTGCTCGGTATGCATTGGCCGAGCGGCAGAGCGAGCGCCATCGCCAGCCCCGATCTGAACCAACTTCTTGACAACCAACCGCCGCATGGCTTCCCCAAGGTCACTCCGAACGGACATTAAGCGGAATATGGCGGTTTGCTGAAGAACGTAACAGTTACATTGTGCACGGCCGTGCGATTGCTGGCGGTTTCACCGCCGCAAACAGTGTCTTCAATTTCCCATCGGGCGGGCTCAACAATTCGAGTGCCAGGGACTGGCGGGAAGGCTGAAAGGACTTCACAAGCCGAGATTACGCCACCAGCAAGCGTGCTGGATGCTAGATGAACTTCAAGCCGAGATCGCGCTACGCGGGCACTGAAGAAGTGCTTGTGGTCGCCTTTGACAGGCGGAGGTCACCATTCGATCAAACTCACACTATGCAGAATGATCTGAAGTCCAAGGGCCGCCTGCGTGACACCGAGCACGACCGCCAATACCTGGAGGGAGGTTCCTACCCATTTCAAGATGGTGTCCGCGAACGTCATCGCGAGCCAGTCCAGCAACAGAATTAGAAGCACGATGGCGGCGACGGTGAAGCCTTCCGCCTGGCGGTCGCCCGCCAGGGTCGCAAAGACGATCACGGCAGCGATACCATAGGGAGGGACGATGATTGGAAAGGCTAGTGGCGCAAGGGCAAGCCTTTGGTCTGGCGGTCGGCCCACCCCGAGCGGGTGCTCGATCTGGCTTGCGGATTGCTGCAAGATCGTTCGAAGAGCCACGAGAAACAGGATGATGCCCCCGGTCATGGCCAGGACGGGCAAGGAAATTTCAAAGTTCTCCAACATTGTGCGGCCAAGCAAGCCGGCGATAGCCAGGGCACCGGCCGAGAAGAGGATGGCCCTCCCGGCAAGCCGCGACTTGAGTTGGCCCTCCCAGCCGGCAGTGATGCTTACAAAGGGTACGAGTATCTTGATCGGGCCGAGCATGAGAAAAAGCATCAAGAACATTTTTCGTGGGCCAAACTCGACGTCTGGCAGACCCGCGGCATTCAGAGGTTGGGCGAGGGACTGCTCCGCAAAGCTGCTTGCGATTATCACCAGTATGATGGTCAAGCCGATAGAATGCCCAGTTCGACGCCATTTTGATTTTCCAAATGCGCCAGGCCTACCGTTCGCGCTGGCGCGTAGCGCAATGTGCGTTCGGATAAGGTTCGGACATGCCGTCATTTGCCAGTCCCCGCCACTCCAGAGCAATGGATGTGCTGACCAATCTTATGCCGGTGCTGCCACGCACCAGGTTCGCCAATAGGGCCAAGCCGCGTCAACTGAAGACTTGCGTTGCGGGCGCGCGTGGGTGACTGCCGTCTCAGTGTTTCAGTTGCCGCTCAGAGGCCGGTCGACCGCGTGGGCAACAACTTCGGTGTCAATCGTAGACAACAAACCCTTGCACGCTCCGGGAATGCGCGGCCGTATCGGCCGTCAACCCGAAAAGACCAATTCCCTCGCCCGTTCAGTACGGGTGATTTGCCTTTTTAGGAGCCTGCCACAGATTGCTAAGATTCCATACGCCTCAAATCTAGCTGCGCAGAAGTTGTTGAGAGCCACACATGCAAACACCAGCAATCGTCTCCGATCTTGCCTCTATCGTCCAAACCGCCCTGGCGCCGGTTTTTCTCCTTGCCGGCACGGCAGGTTTCGTCGGGGTCTACGAGATTCGTCTTGGTCGGGTTTCGGATCGGGTCAACGCGATACAGGAGAAGGGTGAACGGGGGGACGCGCGACGCACGCAACTGGACTATCTGCGCCGGCGTACGCTTGCCCTGGAGATAGCGGTCGCTCTCGGGACGCTTGCCGCGATCTGTACTGGTTGGGCTATCCTCAATCTGCTTGCCGGTGCGCTCCAGTTCGGGTTCCGTGAAGAAAATCTCTTCTGGTTCTTCGGCGGCGCGATCTTGTCGCTCATCGGATCTCTTGTGGCATTCCTTGTTGAGATGTTTATCGCCGGGCGAAGCATGTTGCGTCAGATACGGATGGACGAGACGGCTCCCGAACGCGACTGACTGCCATTGGAGCAGGACTTGCCGAAGGTCCGAAGATGGAACGCAAGACCAATCTCCGGCCCAATTCGGTCACACGAAATCCAAAGTTCCCGGAGAAATCCAACCGGGCTCGCATGCCCTTCAACATGGGGCCGATAGTGGCTGGACGGCACGGCGGCAACTGGCGCGCGGCAGGAAGGGCTGCCGGCCGGGAGAAAGTTGAATTGCCATCCCTTCATTTTGCGACT
>NZ_JAEPRP010000316.1:0-3947 GCF_016652895.1 Ensifer sp. SSB1 | reverse complement strand
GCCGCCGGCGCACTTCAATGCGGGCTCGCCGTCGGGCCCTCGCCGAGCGACGCACCTTCGAAGACGTCGAAGACGCTGACGCCGGTCACTAGCTTGCGGTCGGCACCGGAGGCGGCGCGCAGGATGACGCCAGCTTCCACCGCCTTGTCGACGACGAAGGCGAAGTCGCGCTTCACCGCCTGGAATGGCGAGAGGTCGAGCGCCGGCTTGGTGCGGGTCGCCTTCTTCTTCGGCTCGGGCATGGCATCGACATAGATCTCGAAGCCTGCGAGCGCGCCCGAGACGTCGAGCGCTTCGAGCGTCTTCGGATGGAATTCGCCGAAGGTGCCGAGAACGATCTTCGGGCCGAGCTTGATCGTGCCGGAACGGCCCGGGTGGTACCAGGCGGGACCGCCCGGCTCGAACTGAACGTTGCCCATCGGCACGCCGCAGGCTTCGAGCACGGCAATGGCGTCGGCCTTGGCGTCGAAAACGTCGACCGGCTTGCCGCCACCCTTGGCCGCGTTCGACCAGAGACGACCGGCACCGGTCAGCGAAGCCGTGCCACGGCGGATGCCGCCGGCAACGCGGCGCTGAGTATCGGGCGTGTCGCCTTCATAGGTACCGGAGACTTCGAAGATCGCAACGTCGCCGAAACCCTTGTCGGCATTGCGCTGCGCAGCGGTCAGCAGGCCCGGCAGCAGCGACGGACGCATGTCCGACATGTCGGAGGCGATCGGGTTGGCGAGCTTCAGCGCGGCAGAGCCGCCGCCGAAGAGCTTTGCCTGCTCCTCGGAAATGAACGACCAGGTGACCGCTTCCAGCATGCCGCGGCTTGCGAGCGCGCGCTTGGCGAGTCGGGTGCGGATCTGCAGCGTTGTCAGAATCTTGCCGTTGACGGTGCCATGGCTCGGCAGCGGCGCGGCGATGATGTTGTCGACGCCGTGGATGCGCATGACCTCTTCGACGAGATCGGCCTTGCCGTCGACATCCGGGCGCCAGGACGGGACCGAGACCTTGAAGCGTTCACCCGAACCTTCGACGCCGAAGCCGAGCTTCTTCAGGATCGAGACGCTTTCCTCGGAGGAGACTTCGAGGCCGGTCAGGCGCTTCACTTCGGAAACCGGGAAATCGACGATCTTCGGCGTATGGCCGGCATAGCCGACCACTTCTGCCTTGGCCGCCTGGCCGCCGCAGAGTTCGAGCACCAGTTCGGTGGTGCGTTCGAGACCGGGCACCATGTATTCCGGGTCGACGCCGCGCTCGAACCGGTAGCGCGCATCGGTGATGATGCCGAGCGTACGGCCGGTCTTCGCGATGTTCATCGGATCCCAGAGGGCCGACTCGATCAGCACGTCAGTCGTGTTCTCGTCGCAGCCGGAGTGCTCGCCGCCCATGACGCCGCCGATCGACTCGATCGCCTTCTCGTCCGCAATAACCACGTTGTTGGGGCCGAGCTTGTATTCACGCTGGTCGAGTGCCAGCACCGTCTCGCCGTCCTTGGCGCGGCGAACCGTCAGGTTGCCCTTGACCTTGGCGGCGTCGAAGACGTGCATCGGCCGGCCCTGGTCGAAGGTCATGTAATTGGTGATATCGACCAGTGCATTGATCGGGCGCAGGCCGATGGCGAGCAGCCGCTGCTGCATCCACTTCGGCGACGGGCCGTTCTTGACGCCGCGCACCAGCCGCAGCGAGAAGCCCGGGCACAGGTGCGTGTCTTCACCGAGGTCGAGCCTCAGCTTCACCGGCGTCTCGCCTTCAACCGCGAAGGACGGTGCCTTTCGCGTCTTCAGCGTGCCGAGGCCGGAGGCAGCGAGGTCGCGGGCAATGCCGTAGACGCTGGTGCAGTCCGGCCGGTTCGGCGTGAGGTTGATCTCGATCATCGGATCGTCGAGGCCGGCGTAAGTGGCATAGCTCGTGCCGACGGGCGCATCGGCGGGAAGGTCGATGATGCCGTTGTGGTCGTCGGAGATCTGCAGTTCCTTTTCCGAGCACATCATGCCGCGGCTTTCGACGCCACGGATGGTGCCGACGGCAAGCGTCACGTCGATGCCGGGCACGTAGGTGCCGGGTGCCGCAAAGGCGCCGACGAGGCCCGCGCGCGCATTCGGTGCGCCGCAGACGACCTGGATCGGAGCGCCCGAGCCGGTGTCCACCATCAGCACGCGAAGCTTGTCGGCGTTCGGATGCTGCTCGGCCGAGACGACCTTGGCGATGACGAAGGGCTTGAAGGCGGCCTTGTCGTCGACATCTTCCACTTCGAGCCCGATCATCGTCAGGCGCGCGCAGATTTCCTCGAGCGTGGCGTCGGTTTCAAGGTGGTCCTTGAGCCAGGAAAGCGTGAATTTCATGATTTCACCTGTGTCCTAAATATCTGCGCGCGATCAGGCCGAGAGACCGCCGAACAGCGTCGGCATGTCCAGCGGGCGGAAGCCGTAATGGGTCATCCAGCGAACGTCGGCGTTGAAGAAGTCGCGCAGGTCCGGCATGCCGTATTTCAGCATGGCGATGCGATCGAGGCCCATGCCCCAGGCGAAGCCCTGATACTCGTCCGGATCGAGCCCGCCGGAGCGCAGCACATTCGGGTGCACCATGCCGCAGCCGAGGATCTCCATCCAGTCGGTGCCCTCGCCGAACTTCACGATCGGGCCGGAACGGTCACACTGGATGTCGACCTCGAAGGACGGCTCGGTGAAGGGGAAGAAGGACGGGCGGAAACGCATCGTCACCTGGTCGACCTCGAAGAAGGCCTTGCAGAATTCTTCCAGCACCCAGCGCATGTTGGCGACGTTCGCAGCCTTGTCGATGACCAGGCCTTCGACCTGGTGAAACATCGGCGAATGGGTCGCATCGGAATCCTGGCGGTAAGTCTTGCCGGGGATGATGATGCGGATCGGCGGCTGCTGCGCTTCCATGGTGCGGATCTGCACCGGCGAGGTGTGCGTACGCAGCACCTTGCGATCGCCCTTGTCATCCGGGTTGAAGAAGAAGGTGTCGTGCATCTCGCGGGCCGGATGGCCCTCGGGGAAATTCAGCGCCGTGAAGTTGTAGTAGTCGGTCTCGATATCGGGACCTTCCGCGATCGAGAAGCCCATGTCGCCGAAGATCGCGGTGATCTCGTCAACGATCTGGCTGATCGGGTGAATGCGGCCGCGCTCGGCGGGCGACGAACGCACCGGCAGGCTGATGTCGACCGTCTCGCGCGCCAGGCGCTCGGCAATCGCCTGATCCTTCAGCGCCGACTTGCGGGCGGCGATCGCGTCGGCGACCGTGGTCTTCAGCGCGTTGATCTGCGCGCCGCGGGTCTGGCGCTCTTCCGGCGTCATGGTGCCGAGCGTCTTCAGGAGCTCGGAGATCGAGCCCTTCTTGCCGAGCGCATTGACACGCACGGCCTCGATCGATCCCTCATCGCCCGCGGCATCGATGTCCGCCAGCAGTGTCCGTTCCAGTGTTTCCAGTTCGCTCATTCTATCCTGCCTCGATGCGGGAATGGGTTCGGTTCTATATCGGCTCAAGTCTTCAGGAATGTGATCGCGCCGCGGTCGCAAAGAATGCCAGTGCAAAGACACAAGAACGACGAAGCTGGAGGCCCGGCCGAAGCGTCGTCGGAAGTCGGAACCGGGGCGGTTCCTTTCGATCGTCTCGCACGTTCATCTCGCGAAATAAGAAAAACCCGCGCTAGCCCTGCCAGCGCGGGTTTCCCAACAAATTTCAAGAACGATTTTGGGAAAACGCTGGCTTAACGGACAGCGCTTTCAAACTCGTTTGCCGTGCCGGCTTCCTTGAGATAGGCGAGCGCCTTCTTGGAAGCTTCGACGAGGGCGCCGAATGCTGCCGGCTCATGGATAGCCATGTCGGACAGAACCTTGCGGTCGACTTCGATGCCAGCCTTGTTCAGACCGTCGATGAAGCGGCCGTAAGTCAGGCCGAATTCGCGGACGGCAGCGTTGATGCGCTGGATCCAGAGA
>NZ_JAEPRP010000315.1:0-4003 GCF_016652895.1 Ensifer sp. SSB1 | reverse complement strand
ATCAGGTCGTCGAAGCCGGTGACGCTCGCCTTTTCCGGCACGTTGATGCCGGCGCTCAGTGATGGTGGCACGTGCCGCAATTGGGCGATGTTCCCGGCGGCACGGCGCGTCTCAAGCCATCGAAAAACGGCACTAAGAAGGCGGAGCCATCGGGGACCAATGCGGCATTTGCGCCGGTTGCTGTTAGCGCGAGCCAAGGTAGAAAATCGCCTGGGAAGTTGGGACCGGCGCATAAGGAACCCATAAAGATCGGAGCACTGGGGGATTTCAAACTGCGGCGCCTGCGTTCAGGCGGAAGTCGCATTTCGGATCGACGGCATCACAAAATTCTTGCCGGCACAGATGTATCGTTTCATTCGGCCATATTCTCGACACCGAGATTGTTGACCTCTCCGGCAGGCTGGGACCACCCGGCGCTCTTCGAGCGCCCGCTCTTGCTTTCTTCCGAGGAGGCAAGGGCGGGCGTTTTGCGCCTATTGAAAGATCATCCACTTGTCATTCGACAAACCTTCCGGGCACGTCACGAAACGAATCGTGCTGCACTTTCCGGGCTTTGAGCCCCTGGATGCCGTCAAGCACCAGGCGCGCTACAAACGATCGGCGGAAAAGACCGCCAAGCTTCACGACTTCGAGGTCGAGGTGGGGCCGGTACAGATCGGAGGGCCTAGCCGCTACTTCGACGTGGACAGCCAAGGCGTCGATTGGCGAACGATGACCCGCGTCTACGTCTTCGATCACAATGAAATCGTGAGAAGGCTGAACGGCCGGTCGACGTTGCACAGAATGGCAGCGGGCTACCTGAATGCCGCGCGCGTCGTCTGGGAAGGCGGTGCCTTGTCCTACTTCCGGCATGCGTGGCGCTTCGGGTTGTTCTTCCTCTTCCCGTTCCTGCTTATTGCGATCGGGATGGGGCTGAGCCTGCTGATCGCCACCGCTCCCTACTGGCTTGGGGTGGATGCTCCACTTCTGGCCCTGAGCGCAATCGTTGCCTATGTCGCCTTCTTCAAGCTCTTTCTCCCCTGGACCGAGAGATGGCATGCCCTACATCTCTTTTCCGACTGGGAACTGGCCGTCGCTGTTGCCAGGCTCGAAAAACCGTATTTGAAACAATGGATTGAAGAGAGCTTAGCGTCCGCGCGGGCGGCCCTCAGCGAGCCTGCTGACGAATATGTCATCACCTCCCACAGTATGGGCGCCAGCGTTGCCACACAGGTCCTCGGCGCCTTGGTGGAAAGGGAGCCGGATTTGTTCGAGCGGAAACGGATCATCTTCGTCACTCTCGGCGGCGCGATCCTGCAATGTGCGCTGTTGCGCAGTGCCGAGGTTCTTCGGGCCCGCGTCGGCGCCATTGCCCGTGTGAAGGAAATCTTCTGGTTCGACGTCCAATGCCTGACGGATGCGATCAATTTCTATCGATGCCAGGTCGTCGCGCTCGCTGGACACCCTGACGCGACGCAGCCGCCGATCGTCTTCATACGGCTCCGGCACATGCTTTCGCCGGAACGCTATCGCAGGATCAAGCGCGATTTCCTTCGGGTTCACCGGCAATACGTGCTCGACGCCGACGTTCGCGCGTCCTTCGATTTTACGATGATGACGGCCGGACCTTTCTCGGCCGCCTCATTCGCCAATCCAAGCTGAAGAAGGCCTCAGGATTTCAGCAGGGAGATGCCGCTTTCGCGGTCGAACAGATGCAGGCTCTCCGGTCCGATCGAGAAGGACACGGCATCGCCCGGTTTCGGACTTCCGCCCGCCTTGACCAGAGCGCCGATTTCCTTGCCGGCGAAAAGGAAAGTCACCAGCGCGTCGTTGCCGTGAAACTCGACGAGATCGGCAATACCCGACATGTGACTGGAGCCCACCTCCGCGATCTTGAGATCGGCGGGGCGGATACCGAGCACCAGTTGCTGACCATGGCTCAGGGTGAATTTTTCATCCGAGACCACGAAGTTGCCGCCGGCGCTGCGCAGTAACCAGCCGCCTTCGGTTTTCTCGGCCGCGACCTCGATGAAGTTCATATTGGGCGTGCCGATGAAACCGGCAACGAACAGGGTGCGCGGCCGCTCGTAGATTTCGGCGGGCGTGCCGACCTGCTCGATCGCGCCGCCCTTCATCAAGACGATCCGGTCGGCGAGCGTCATCGCCTCCAACTGGTCGTGCGTCACATAGATCGTCGTGGTCTTCAGCTTCTGGTGCAACCGCGCGATCTCGACACGCATGTGATTGCGCAGCTTGGCATCGAGATTGGACAGCGGTTCGTCAAAGAGGAAGACCCGCGGCGTCTTGATCATCGCACGGGCGATCGCGACGCGCTGCTGCTGGCCGCCGGACAATTCGGTCGGCTTGCGGGCGAGATAGGGCTCGAGCCCGAGTGTTGTCGATACGGCGCGGATGCGGATGTCGATCTCCGCCTTTGAGACTTTCATGCGCTTCAGCCCGAAGGCGATGTTGTCGTAGATCGTCATGTGCGGGTAGAGCGCATAATTCTGGAAGACCATGGCGACGCCGCGGTCGCGCGGTGGCAGGTCGTTCACTGTCCGCCCACCGATCGAGACGGTGCCGCCGGAAATGTCCTCAAGGCCGGCAATCATGCGCAGAAGCGTAGACTTGCCGCAGCCGGATGGGCCGAGAAACACGATGAATTCATGATCGGCGACATCGAGGTTGAAATCCCTGATGACATCAACGGCACCGTATTGCTTGTCGACATTGGAACAGACGATGTTCGCCATGGCTCAATCCTTCCCACTGTCCATGCGGATCTGCAGCTTGATGTCGGTCGGCCGCGCGGAAGCGGCGCGTTCGAAAGCCCGAATGCTGTCTTCGAACCGGAACGTGTCGGTGATCAGCGGCTTCAGGTCGACCTTGCCCGACGCGATCAACTGCAGCGCGCGGTCGAAGATGTTGGCGTATCGGAACACCGTTTCGATGCGGACCTCCTTTGAGATCGCGCCCGGTACGTCGAACTGGACGGCCTCGACCGGCAGGCCGACCAGCACGATGGCACCGCCCGGGCGCACGAGATCGAAGATACCGGAGAACGCCTTGGCGCTGCCGCTTGCCTCGAAGACGACATCGGCGCCCCAGCCGCCGGTTTCAGTTGCAATCACATCGGCAAAGGAGCGCTCGGCGATGTTGACCGGGGTGATGCCGGGATATTGCGCGGCGATCGCCAGTTTCTCGGCGCTGAAATCGGAGATGAAAACGCGGCTGCAGCCGCTAGCAAGGGCTGCCAGCGCCACCATGATGCCGATCGGCCCGCAGCCGATGACCGCGGCGACATCGCCGGGCGCGATCCGGGCGCGGGCGGCAGCCTGCATGCCGATGGCGAAGGGTTCGACCATGGCGCCCTCGGCGAAAGAGACGTTGTCCGGAAGCTTGTAGGTGAAGGCGGCCGGGTGGATGGCGAAGGGCGCCAGCACTCCATGCACCGGCGGCGTCGCCCAGAAGCGCACCTTCGGGTCGACATAGTAGATGCCGAGCTTGGAAGCGCGGGAGGTCAGATCCGGAACACCCGGCTCCATGCAGACCCGGTCGCCGACTGTTAGCGTTTCGACGTTGCTGCCGACCGCGACCACGGTGCCGGCGGCTTCGTGGCCGAGCACCATCGGCTCGCGCACCACATAGGGGCCGATGGCGCCATGGGTGTAATAATGCACGTCGCTGCCGCAGACGCCGACCGTGTGGATGGCGATCTTGACGTCATCGGGGCCGAGTTCCAGCGGTAGATCGATCTCGCGGAGCGAGAGCACGCCTTTTTGCTCGAGGACCAACGCTTGCATGAAGGATTTCCTTGTTTTCAGTGTCTTGGTTTTCGCGGTCTTGGGTTTCATTGGGTCTTGCGCTTGAAGGCGCTGTTGAGCATGCCGCTTAGAACCCCGATGAAGAGCAGGGGCGGGATGGAGAGCAGCACCACGGATGCGTTGAGGATGCCCCAGGGCACGTCGCGGACGAGCTGGGTCAGTTCAGAAGCGACGATCGGCAGCGTCTAGGCGTCGTATGT
>NZ_JAEPRP010000314.1:0-4052 GCF_016652895.1 Ensifer sp. SSB1 | reverse complement strand
GCGGCTCGTGCGCAATCCCAAGGTCTTTGCCGGATTGGCAGGAACGCCGGCCGAGTGAGAGTGCGCGGCCGCCGGCGCCGCGCAGTAGGGAGGGGTATACGGCGATGGGAGCTTATCTGGGAATGCGCGGCGACGGTGCGTCCCCGCGTTTCGTCACTCAGGCACGACTTGTGCGGATCAGGGGGCAGAATGTTCTGTTCAGTGCGTCGCAGCACGCGATCTTTACCCTGAACGATACCGCCGCTGACATCTGGCGCCTGTTGGAGCAGGGAAAGCAGGCGGAAGCCGGCGCGCGTGGCAGCATCAACGCCCGGGATGTGCATGGACAAGTCGAAGCGGCGATAAAGGACTGGCAGCGCCTGGGCCTGATCCGGCCGCGCATCTTACCGCTCGACAGTTCCGCGCAAGGGCATGTGAGCCAGATGCTGAGCGTTGCCGGGCGCCGTATCCGCATCCTCTATCCGATGGCTCACGCCTTTCCGACGATGGCCATCTTCAGGCATCTCGAAGTCGGGGAGGGCACTCCCGACATCGTGTTCCAGTTGGTGGAGCAAGGTGACCGGCTCCATTTGTTTCGCAATGGCGACTGGCTGCTGGCGTCGGCTCCGGACGAAATGGCGACAATATTGAAAGGGGAAATGCTGAGCGATATCCTCGGCTCCGGCACCTACGAACTGGCTCTTCACGCGGCCGCGCTCTTGAAAAATGAGCGCCTTGTCCTTCTCTGCGGCGACCCGGGGGCGGGCAAGACGACCTTGACGCTGGCGTTGGCCCATGCCGGGTTCGGCTTCGCATCGGATGACGTAACGCTGCTGAAAGCCGACGGGCGCTGTGTCGGTCTTCCGTTCGCGCCCGCGGTCAAATCGGGCGCATGGCCTTTGCTGGCGGAGCGCTTCCCCGACCTCGATGCAACGCCGATCTTCCGCCGTCCGGACAAACGTCGCGTGCGCTACCCCGTACCAAGGACGGCCAACGCGGCGACCGCAAAAGCGTGGCCGGTAGGCTCTGTCGTCCTCCTCCATCGGGATCGCGCCGCGAAGCCGAGCCTGGACAAGATCGACCCGGTGGATGTTCTGCGGGGCCTGCTTGGTGGGGCGTTTGCGCCTGGCGGTGAGTTGGGTGACACCAGCTTCGATGTGCTCGCTGGCGTCATAGGGTCGGTGAAGGCCTACCGTCTGACCTATTCCGACCTGGATGAGGCGGTCACGCTGATTGAGCGGGCATGCGCATGAAGTCCGCCGCAAACCCACTCGACGCCCTGATCGCGGGGCTGCGCGGCCGCGTCGCTGACCGGCCGGACTGGCCGGCGGTGATGGCGCTGGCGAACCAAACGTTGCTCACGCCTGCCCTGTTTGCATCACTTGAACAGGCCGGTGCCATCGAGCACGTTCCGGATGATGTACGGCAGTACCTCCACTTCATTCGCGACTGCAATCGCGAACGCAACATGCGCCTGCGGTCGCAACTAAACGAAGCCATCGCCGCTCTGAACGCTATTGGCGTCGCTCCGGTTCTCTTGAAGGGGGCGGTTCCATTGTTTCTTTCCCAAACCGTTCCGGACCGGATAACCAGCGACATCGACCTGGCGGTTGCAGCGCGCGACGAGCCGTTGGCTCAAGTCTGTCTGGAAGAGCTGGGCTATGTCTGCCTCTCCGACGGTCGCGGCATGGTGCGCGACCAGGACGTGGGGGTGCTGGAGTTGCGACCGTATCGTGCGGATGGGTTTGGACGCCCGAAGCTCGTGCAGCAGGGTGAGCTCCTGGTGAAAATCCCTTCTCCACAGTCGCGTGCCCTGCACTGGATCGTGCACGATCTCCTCAAGGAAGGGGACTACTGGCGCGGAAGGATTGACCTTAGGCATATGTATGACCTGGCGCAACTGGCCGAAAGCGAACCCGTCGACTGGGCTGCGCTTCGCGGGGCGCTTCAGGGCAAAAGCGCACGCAATGCCATCGAGACGCAGTTGTTGACCCTGAACCGCTTCTTCGGGACGAGCATTCCGCGTGGCTTTGGCGAGAGCCCGACGATCAGGTTCCAGCATTGGAGACGTGTCTTTGCCTCAAGTCATCCAATTCTGGGTGCGCCTTTGCGCCTTGCCGGCAACCTGTCCTGGGGCGCAAGGCGGTTTTCACGCGTCCACGACCTGGCCCGACGGGATCCAATCCATCTGGCCCGCAGAATAACGACGGTTCTTCTGAACAAAGATCTTCGCTCGAAAATTTGAAGTATTTATACGCCTAAATCGTCATTTGAATTCTAATCTACGAAATGATAAAATATTCAAATAGTCAAAGTCCGCGCAAAAAAGGAAGTGTCATGTCGATAGATACTCAAAAAGGCGTAGATAAATCGCCAGAAAGACTTAATACGGAAGCGGAAGCGCGCCGAAGTTTTCTCATGAAGGCGGGGAAATTTGCTGCCGTAACCCCTCCGGCCATTACATTGTTGCTTGGCACCAGCCTGAGTTCGCGCGCCATTGCCAAATCCAGTGGATCTCACCCGAAATACAACCCGAAGCCGGGAAACGGGTGGGGCGACAAGAACCACGTTCACTACGGACCGCCGGGGCAACTGAAGAAATTCGTGAACCTGGAGCTCGATTTTTGGAAACACAAAAAATGATGCCCAATGAGAGAGGGCGTCCGCTCTAGGACGCAGGCAATTCGTTCGAAGCCGGCAGAAATGCCGGCTTCTTGCTATTTAAGCTTTGGAAAAAAAACAAAGCCGGCGCCCTGTCTGTCAGGGCACCGGCTTTTGCTCATCATTGCTTGGGCAAGCCACAGGCGGGGTAGTTCATTCAGACAAGCAGGCCTGACCGGACGAAGTTGTCGTCGTGGAGCTGTTCGGCACGCACGCCGAACAATGTCAGGTGGTCCGTACTGCTGAGGTTGGCGACCACGTTCGCGCCTTGGTTCGCTGCCACCTGGCGGAACTCGCTGGCGCTGTCTATGCCGAACGCCCGCAGATCGAGGAGATCGCCCGTTGCGGCGCCGGCGCGGAAGTTCAGGATCGTGTCGTTGCCGTCGCCGACCTGGAAAACGAACAGATTGTTGTTCTTGCCGCCGACCAGCGTATCGTTGCCGCGTCCACCCGTCAGCGTTGCATTGCTTCCAAGCCCCCAGAGATAGTCGGCGCCCGTGGTGCCGTTCAGCACATAGCCGCCATTGGCGATGGTCGGGACGCGGCCCGCCGGCGTTGCGATGAAGAAGGAGTCCGTGAGGGAGCTGGTCGTGGTCGTCCCGTTGAAACTGGTGACCTTGTAGAACTCGATCAGCATGCCCTGATCGGTGATCGTCACAAGGCTGGCGCCGACATTGGGGACATCGCGGCCCGCGCCGCCGAGACCGGTTGTCGTGTAGGGAAGCTGCAGCCCGTCTCCGTTATCGTCCCGGTTTTCTCGGTAGTAGTTGTGTTCGTGGCCGGCAAAGACTGCATTTACGCCCCAGGGTTCGTAGGGCCAGCGCATGGTACTCGTGCTGCCGCTCGGGTTGTAGGCCGTGTGGTGGAAATAGGCGATGTTGAAGCTCGCATTGGATGCGTCGAGCGTAGTGTGCATCCATTGGGCCTGAACTGACGTCGCATTGCGGCCGTCAGTTTCGTCCTTGTTGCTGTTGAGCGCGAAGAAGTGCACCGGGCCGATCTGGAAGTCGTAATACCGCTCGTTGTCCGGCAGCGTGAAGTAGTTCAGGTAATTGGTGAAATTGTTCTCGTTGTATTCGTGGTTGCCAAGCACGGGGAAGAAGCGATTGATGGCACTGCCGGCCCCATAGGCGCCTTGGTAATTGCCGATGTAGTCGTGGTACTGCTGGCCGATGGCTCCGTCCATTGTCTGGGGTGCATAGACGTTGTCGCCGACGGTGAGGGCAAAATCGACATTCCAGCCATGAATGAGGGCGGCGACGGCCTTTTCGCCATTGAGGCTCGTGTCACCGAAATCGCCGAACACCGCAAAGCGATAAAGCGTCTGCGGGCCGGCTTGGGCCGCAACGTTGACGGTATAGTCGTGTGACGCCGTGCTTCCATCGGATGATGTCGCCGTCACATGAAGGGCG
>NZ_JAEPRP010000313.1:0-4090 GCF_016652895.1 Ensifer sp. SSB1 | reverse complement strand
GACAAGCAAAGGATCCTAGATGAGTTCGTCGCGGTTACCGGATATCACCGCAAACATGCGATCAGAGCGCTCCGCCATCGTGGGGCGGAGCCGCCGTCTGCTCGGCAGCATGTTGTCCACTACGGTCCCGATGTCAGGGAAGCGCTGGTGGTTCTATGGGAAGCGTCCGATCGTCTTTGCTCAAAACGCCTGAAGCCGCTGATTCCGATTCTACTGCCAGCCCTTGAGCGTCATGGTCGGCTCGAGCTGAACAACGGGCTTCGCGATAGACTGCTGACAGTCAGTGCAGCGACGATGGATCGGTTGCTGTCTGAGGTCCGTGTGGTGGCTCGCAGTGGCCAGCGTCGGCGTTCCGGAATGAGTTCCGCGGTACGCCGGTCGGTCCCGGTGCGCACCTTCGGGGACTGGAACGATCCGTTGCCCGGCTATGTCGAGGTCGATTTCGTGGCCCATTCGGGTACCTCTTCGTCCGGCAGCTTCGCGCAGACGATGGTGCTGACCGATATCGCTACGGGCTGGACCGAGTGCGTGCCAGTGCGTACGCGCGAAAGCGGCCTCGTCATCGCTGCCATCAAGCAGGCCCGCTCGCAGTTTCCATTTCCGCTGCTTGGCGTCGACTTCGACAATGACAGCGCCTTCATGAACGAACTGGTTGTCTGCTGGTGTCGAAGCCAGGGATTGGAGGTGACGCGTTCGCGCGCGTATCGAAAGAACGATCAAGCCTGGGTCGAGCAGAAGAACGGTGCGATTGTGCGAAGGCTTGTCGGTTACGGGAGGTTCGTCGGCGCGGAGGCGACGTCAGCACTGGCTCGCCTGTATGAGGTGGTACGTCTACATGGCAATCTGTTCCAACCTTCGTTCAAGTTGCGGGAGAAGACACGGATCGGCGCTCGTATCATCAAACGCTACCATCCGCCCGTGCCGCCTGTTGCGCGGGTGCTGACCCATTCCGGTGTGGCCGAGGCCGACAAGGAGCGGCTGCAGGCGATGTTGGAAAGGGCGGATCCAGTGATGCTGTTTGCCGGGATCCGCGCCGCCCAGGAGGAGCTCGGAAGGCGGGTCGATCGCCGTGGCCTAAACGCCAGATCCGAAGAGCCGGTCGCCGTCGATCTGCATCGATTTACCGTGAGCCTGAAGACCGCTTGGCAAGCTGGGGAGAAACGGCCGACACATCGGAGGCCATATCGTCGGACCAAGCCTTACCCGAAAAGGCAGAGCATGCTGGAGCCATTCGAGCCCCAGATTCGAGCGTGGCTTGAGGCGGATCCGGCGGTCTCGGCAGCCTCTATAGCGCGGCGATCAGGATGAGACGGTGGCGACAATCTGGATGAGACTCTTATGTCGCGGTCGGCATGAAAGTATCATGCTGATTGTCGCTGGCAAGAGTCTCGTCGTGTTCTGATTGCCGCTCCGCGACAAACTGGGAAGAGCTTTTGATTGTCGCGGAGGCGGCAGGTCTGCCGCGCTGGCGTTTGGCTTCCATGGCGGAACGTCGCCGGTAGCTTTCGACGTTCATTTCGAAGATCGTTGCGTGGTGAACAAGTCGGTCAACCGCCGCAAGCGTCATGGCCGGGTCCGGAAAGACGCGGTTCCATTCTCCGAAGGGCTGATTGGCGGTGATCATGATGGAACGCCGCTCGTATCTTGCGGAGATGAGTTCGAAGAGCACGCTGGTCTCGGCCTGGTCCTTGGTGACGTAGGCCAGATCGTCGAGGATGAGCAGATCGAACTTGTCGAGCTTTGCGATGGCGGATTCGAGCTGGAGTTCACGCCGTGCGACCTGAAGCTTCTGGACGAGGTCGGTCGTGCGCGTGAACAGCACCCGCCAACCGTTCTCGATCAGCGCGAGGCCGATTGCTGCAGCGAGGTGGCTCTTTCCGCCGCCGGGCGGACCGAACAACAGGATGTTGGCCCCCTTGGCGAGCCAGCTATCGCCGGCGGCAATGGCCATGACCTGGGCCTTGGAGATCATCGGCACGGCGTCGAAAGCGAAGCGCTCGAGCGTCTTTCCGGGCGGCAGATGCGCCTCAGCGAGGTGACGTTCGATCCTGCGATGCGCCCGTTCAGCCAGCTCGTGTTCGGCGATGGCGGAGAGGAAGCGAGCCGCGGGCCACCCTTCACGATCGGCTTGTTCGGCAAATTGCGGCCACAGCGTTTTGATTGTCGGCAGCCTCAGTTCATTGAGCATGATGCCGAGGCGGGCTTCGTCGATGGTGTTGTGGTCGTTCTTCATGCGGCCTCTCCCGCATAGGCGGACCCCATCAGGGCTTCATAGCTATTGAGCGATGCGAGCTGTACATGAACGGTCGGCAACTGATCCGGGTCTGGGCCGAAGATCGCTCTCAAGGCCACTAGGTCGGGCAGTTTGCGGGCGTCGAGCGTTCTGGCAAGCTCCTCGGCCAGTTCACGCTCGCAACCGCGATCATGAGCCAGGGCCAGCAATTCGACGGTGATCTTGCAAGCCTGCCGGTCAGGCAGTTGCTCGATGAGAGTGTCGAAAGCCCTTCGATATTCCGGCCGGGGGAAGAGCTTGTCGCGATAGACCAGGTTGAGAAGTGCCATCGGCTTTTTGCGCAGAGAGTGGATCACGTGGTGATAGTTGACGACCTGGTCATGCTTGCCGCTTGCATGGGCGCGACCTCGCGGCAACGTCAGTAGATGCGTGCCGCCGATAAAGACGTCGAGGCGATCGTCAAACAAACGCACACGCAGCCGGTGGCCGATCAAACGGGAGGGGACGGTGTAGAAGACCTTGCGCAAGGCGAAGCCGCCGGTACGCGACACGGTGACGACCACCTCCTCGAAGTCGGTGGTGCGGTGATCGGGAAGCGCCTGCAGATGCGGGCGCTCGGCATCGATGCGCTTACCATGCGTGGCATTGCGGCGACTGACGATCTCATCGATGAAGGCGCGGTAGGAGCGGAGATCGTTGAAGTCTCGGGTGCCACGCATCAGGAGTGCATCGCGGACGGCATTCTTGAGATGGCCGTGAGAACTTTCGATCGAGCCGTTCTCGTGGGCGATGCCCTTGTTGTTGCGGGTTGGCGTCATCCGGTAATGAGCGCACAAGTCCCCATAACGGTTTGTCAGATCGACCTTGGCATCGGCATCGAGGTTGCGGAAGGCAGCCGACAGGCTGTCGCTGCGGTGATAGAGCGGCGAGCCGCCAATGAACCACAATGCGTTCTGCAGTCCCTCGGCCAAGGCGACAAAGCTTTCGCCGCCAAGGATGACATGGGCGTGTTCGAAGCCCGACCAAACCAGCCGGAAGTGATAAAGCAGATGGTCGAGCGGCTGGCCGGCGATCGTCACGCTGAGGCTGCCCATGTCGGTAAAATCCGACAGCCCCAACCGGCCGGGCTCGTGCGTCTGGCGGAAGATCACCTCCTGTGCCTCACCGTGAACGGCTCGCCATGACCGGATGCGCCGCTCAAGTGTGCGGCGAATGCCTTCGGGCAGCTCCGGATGACGCCGCAGTATCTCGTCGTAAACGGCGACCGCACGAATGCCGGGAGCGGCCTTGAGGAGCGGAACGACCTCCGCATCAAAGATATGCTCAAGCGGATCGGGGCGACGTCGACCGCGGGGCGGCTTGTTCTGCGACGGAAGGCGCTGCTCTTTCTCCATGCGGAACGCCGTCGCCCGGCTGGTCGATGCCTTCGCGGCGGCGACCTCAACAGAATGCGTTTGTCGATACTTCATGAATAATCTCATCTGATTATCGGTTACATGGCGACCCGGCACAAAGGTGGTTCTCCATTCCAGAAAACCGCCACCGTAGCGGGCCGACCGCGATCATGAGACGCCTAAAAATTGCGCCGCGGCGTGGGTGTAACTCCGGTCGGGCTACGCCCTCCCTTCGTCACACCCCCGCCGCCGAGTCTCATCCTGATTGACGCTGAATCTCACCGTGATTGTCGCCGCGCAGCCTCGGTGCTAGAGCGTCTAATGAGTGCCGATCCATCATGCTTCACGAAGAAAAGCCTGCGGACGGTGCAAATGGCCGTCAAGGCTTGGCGTTTCGAAACAGCCGGGCAGATTATTCTCGATGGAGACTGGATGAAGCTCGCGCCGTTATCTTCTCCCGCCG
>NZ_JAEPRP010000312.1:0-4120 GCF_016652895.1 Ensifer sp. SSB1 | reverse complement strand
CGGATTTGGCAACGACTGTCCTTATTGACGTCAATAAGGACAGTGCGGCTATGGATCGAGTTGAGATTGTCGATACGGGTCGGCGTCGTCGTTTTAGCAAAGAGATGAAGCTCCAGATTGTCGCGGAGAGTTATTCGGAACCTGGCTTGTGTGCGACGACGGCGCGGCGACATGGAATATCGCGTTCGCAGTTATATGAATGGCGCCGGCTCGCGCGAGCGTGGCAACTGGATGCTGCGTCGCCTGTCGGCGGCTTTGTCCCGGCGCTGCTTGCTCCAGAGGTAAAGCCGGCAGCAGGGTCGTTGCCGACCGCCGGCCGTATGGAGGTTGTCAGCGCCAATGGTCGCCGTGTGATCGTAGACCGCGATGTCGACGTTGAAGCGCTGCTTCGGGTCTTGCGTGGACTGGAGGCGCTGCGATGAATCCGTTTCCGATGGGAACAGGGGTCAAGGTTTGGCTTTCGACGGGCTATACGGACATGCGCTGTGGCTTTCCCTCCCTGGCGCTTCGGGTGCAGGAGGTTCTGCAGCATGATCCGTTGTCAGGGCATCTCTTCGTCTTCAGGGGGCGCAGATCGGATATTTTGAAGATCATCTGGCATGATGGTCTGGGCGCCTGCCTTTTTACCCGGCGACTGGAGAAGGGCCGGTTTATCTGGCCGAATATGGAGGGCGGTGCGGTCGCGATCTCGCCGGCGCAATTGTCGTATTTGTTGTCCGGGATCGACTGGCGCAATCCGCAGGAAACCTGGCGTCCGACACGGGTCGGATAGCATTATTACATTGAAAATATTGAGTGAATCTGATCGAATGGCTTCATGACCTCGAAGCCTGTGGATCTTCCTGCGGACCTTGCGAGCGCCTATCTGGCGCTGCTTTCCGAGCGTGAGATGTTGCAGGCTGAACGTGATGTCGTTGTTGCCGAGCGCGATACCGTCGTCGCCGAACGGGACATTGCGGTGGCGCAAGCCGCCAATGCGCAGGCCATGCTGTCGGACAGTGAGGCCTTGATTGCCAGTCTGGAACTGGCGATCGAAAAGCTGAAGCGCGAACTGCGCGGTCGGCGATCCGAGCGCACGGCGCGCCTGATCGACCAGATGGAATTGCAGCTCGAAGAACTGGTGATGGCGGCGACGGAGGATGAAGCCGCAGCGCAGGCGGCTGCCGCCAAGACCGCGAGCGTACGTTCGTTCACGCGCAAACGGCCGCTCCGAAAGCCGTGGCCGGAGGATATCGAGCGCGAGCGCGTGGTGATCGATCCCCCCGTCACCTGTGCCTGCTGCGGTGGGTCGCGCCTGTCGAAACTGGGCGAGGACGTCACCGAGACGCTCGAGGAGGTTCCGCGCCGGTTCAAGGTGATCGAGACGGTGCGGGAGAAATTTACCTGCCGCGACTGCGAGGCGATCAGCCAGTCGCCGGCGCCGTTCCATGCGACGCCGCGCGGCTTCATCGGTCCTCATCTGCTGGCGACGATCCTGTTCGATAAGTTTGGCATGCATAGCCCGCTCAACCGTCAGAGCACCCGGTTCAAATGCGAGGGCATCGAGCTTTCGACCTCGACGCTGGCCGACCAGGTCGGGTATGGAACGGCCGCGCTCCTGCCGATCTTTGAACTGATCGAGGCGCATGTCTTCGCGGCCGAGCGCCTTTTTGGCGACGACACCACCATTCCCATCCAGGCCAAAGACAAATGCACGACCGGGCGAATATGGACCTACGTGCGCGATGACCGGTCCTACGGCGGCGCGGCAGCGCCGGCGGCGGTATACTATGCTTCGAGCGATCGCCGCGGCGAGCACCCGCAGAAGCACCTGGCCGAGTATGGCGGCATTCTGCAGAGTGATTGTTACAATGGCTTCGAGCCGTGTCAATGCCGCGTGAATTTTCCCCAGAAGTGCCGAAGTAAAATTCCCCACTTATGCCGACGTGGACGCCAAGGAGTTCTGGGTATTTTTCGGGGGGCGTCCGCGCGGCTTGTGTGGTGGGGCGAAAGCCGGTGGTGCGATCAGAGCTTTGGAACGGACATGTTCGGGCATAAGTTCGGCATGCTGTCGCAAACGATAGCTGGACCCTTCGATCTGCACCACGACGGCGTGGTGAAGTAGTCTGTCGAGCAGCGCCGTCGCGACAACGGGATCGCCGAAGACATCACCCCATTCTGCGAAGCCGCGATTTGACGTCAGGATCATCGCACCACGTTCATATCGGGCGTTGACGAGCTGGAAGAACAGATTGCCACCGCCTTGGATGACCGGCAGGTAGCCGATTTCGTCGACGATCAACAAGCTCGGTCTGCAGAAGAAGCGGATGCGCTCCTGGAGCCGACCTTCCCGTTCGGAACGGGCAAGCGAACCAATAAGGTCGGCGAGCGTGGTGAAATATACGCTCTTTCCAGCCTTCACGGCTTCGACGCCGAGCGCCGTGGCGAGATGGCTTTTGCCTGTTCCCGGCGGGCCAAGGAAATGAACCGCTTCATGACGATCGACGAAGCCGAGTTGCGCCAGGGTGAGGATACGATCGCGGTCGAGCGAGGGCTGGAAGGTGAAGTCGAAGCCGGCGAGTGTCTTGATCGTTGCAAGCCTACCCATTCGCAGGGCGGTCTTGATCCGGCTGTTCTCGCGAAGGGTCAGTTCCTCGGACAGGAGGATATCGATGGCTTCCAGTGCCGAGAGCTCACCGTGCTCGAGACGTCGAACGATATGGTCAAGCGCTTCCAGTGCGCGCGGCATCTTCAGGCCAACGAGATCATGACGAATACGATCGATCATGGACGGAATGGCATCGAGGGCCACGCTCATGGGCGGCTCTCCTGTGCCAGGACTTTGCCGATGGCATCGTAGAAGGCGAGAGATCGCTGAAGTACGGTGTCGCCGGCAGGCTTGACGATAATGGCGTCGTCCCGTGTCCTGGACCGATGTTGCGGCACGAGTGCTCGTCGATGGTCAGGATGAACCCGACGCTGTTTACGGCCCTCCAGGACGGGATGGGCTGCGATCAGGATGCCGTTCTCGAAGATGCGGACCTCGTCGGCGAGAGAATGGACTTCCACCATTCGGCTTCGTGTAGCATCCGGAACGCTGTAGGTGTTTCCGCCAACGCTGACCATGCCTTCCCGCGACACTCGGCGCTCCAGCTTCAAGACGGATTTGAACGGGGCCAGCGGTAATGGTCGTAGGTGCGGCCGCTCCTCGGCGAAGGCTTCATTGACGACACGCAGGGTCGTGGCGTGCTTCCTTGGATTGGCGACGGTATCCAGCCAGTGCCGAAGCTGAGCATTCAAATCATCGAGGTTGCGGAATGAGCGGGCGAGGAAGAAGTCTTCGCGGATGTAACGGAATGGCCGCTCGACCTTGCCCTTGGTCTTGGCACGATAGGGTTTGCATGCCTTGGGATGGAATCCGTAATGGCGGGCCAGGTCTATGAGGGCACGGTTATAGACGATGCCCTCTGTCTGGCCTTCACCGATGACGGCCGTCTTCATCCGGTCGTAAAGCACTTCCCGCGGAGCACCACCAATGGCCTCGAAAGCCGCAATATGGCAACGCAGGACGGTCGGTAGGTTCTGATGCATGACGAAACGCGCCCAGATGAGGCGGCTATGACCCAGCACCATCGAGAACAGCCAGACGATCCTCGGCATCATCGGCTCGTCGGTGAAAACGACGTGGAACTGGGCGAAGTCGACTTGGGCCTGCTCTCCGGGCGGCGTCTCGAAACGAACTTCGAAACCCTGACTTGCAGCAGGGCGCACATCACGGAGAAAATCCGTCACAGCCGTGTAGCCGCCGGTATAGCCTCGCTCGCGCAGTTCTCGAAATAATCGACTGCCGGTCAAACCGGGATAGGATTTGATCCGCTCCCGCAGGTATGAAGCGAACGGGTCGATAACCGTTGCCCGAGGCTTTCTCGGACCATAGGCCGGAGCCTCGAGGCCCCGCTCAATGTATTTGCGCACCGTCTTGCGATCGATGCCCGTTTCTCTGGAAATAGCCGACACCGTCAGGCCCTGCTGATGCAGATCCAGGATCATGATCGTCTCCCTCAGCTTGATCACCAACATCCCCCTTCCGACCATCGGAAGGAGTATCGGCGTTGACGCGCCGCCGGTCTTCCGGGGCGCG
>NZ_JAEPRP010000311.1:0-4129 GCF_016652895.1 Ensifer sp. SSB1 | reverse complement strand
GTCAGGCGGTTTCCTACGAGTACATCCTCGAGACCAACCCCGACTGGATCTTCGTCGTTGACCGCGACGCGGCGATCGGCCAGCAGGCGCAGCCAGCGGCCGCCCTGCTCGACAACGAACTGGTCCGCCAGACCAAGGCCTGGAAGGACGGCCATGTGGTCTATCTCGACTCCGCCAAGCTGTATCTGACGGCGTCGGGCCTGAAGTCGCAGCAGGACATCGTCGACCAGCTCACCCAGGCGCTTGAGAAGTAAGCACGGTTGCGGGCGATAGCTCGCTGGTACGCGTGGATCGGATCGGCCGGGAACATATCGTTCGCGGCCGTTTCATTTTTTAAGAGACAGGACAGGAACAGATCATGCCGAAAGCGTCCAGCGGCTTCACCACGGAGCGGGCGTCCCGATACCTCCAGCAGATGTCGAAACATTTCGCGCACAAGATAGCGGTCGAGTACACGGAGACGGACGCCGTGGCGGCCATGCCGGGCGGGGCGACGGCGCGTATGATCGCGAATGGCGACCAGCTGTGCTTCGTCGTTGAGGCTCCGGATGCCGAGGCGTTGCGGCGAGGCAAGGACATCGTCGAAAGTCACATTGTCCGGTTCGCATTTCGGGAAGAACTGAAGGCACTCGTTTGGAGCGAGAGCGAAGACTGAAGAGGGTGTGGGGAACGGCCCTTTCGAGGGCGCTGAGACGGTGGTTTTGATTAAAAAGGAGCCAACACCAAATACCCTTAGATCTTACGGTATTTTACTGGGGTTGGCTCCGTTCTTAAGAATATTCAATATTTTAACCTGATTTGTATTGCTTTCTTTAAAATACATTTCGAATTTTATGCTTTTTTAAAATTTCTTGACGGATCGAAGTCCGCAATCGATCAATGTATTCTTTGCGTTTACTCAGGTTTACACGTACGCCACGCGCCGGGTTAAAAGGGAATGGCGGAGCAAAGATCCTCCGGTGCCCGGCTTATTTCGTTCATACTCAGGAACGAAACGCCAATGTGACTCCGAATGTGGACATGCGGAAGATACCAATTCTGGTTAGTGGTTTGTAATTATTGACCGTTTATGGCGTAATCCGCGGCCCCAAGCCGTTGTTCCTGCGTGAAAATCCGCGCATGCCGGCGCAGCCGCAAGCGCCAGGAGGGCGGTTGTGTTCCCTCTTTTTTCGTGAGACCGGTCGGTCGGCATCACCCGAGACGAAGTTCGGTAGCCCGAAGGAAGTATTTTTAGGTATATCAGTCTCGAGAAGTGGGTAGCCTGCGGCGGGAATACCTGAGCCGCTAATCCATTTTTTCACAACGGCAGGGCTGTCTGTCGCGGAAATGGATGGGGAGCCATGTCCTACGGAATAGCGATTGCTGCCGCCTTGATGCTGCTTTTCGCGTTCCGATAAGTGGTCCGATTGCAGTGTAACCCAAAGATGGTTCGATTTATAACGATTTAAGAAGGCCTATGAAGTGCCTCTAATCCTTTTGGGTTGTTTCGTATTGAAGATCTTTACGTTACATTAGCTATCGCGAATTTTCCTGGGGCGGGAAGACGTCGTGATGCATAGTGGTTCCGAATAAATTTTCTGAAAGTATGGTGCGCCGCGGAAAACCGCAGCACCCATAAAAACAAATGGAAAAATCCTAGGAGGGCGTAATGTATCCTGGAAGCTCCAGCGTTGGTGATTTTGAAGAAAACAACAAGGCTTTGTCGCAAAAGAAAAAGATCGTCATGCTCGCCAAGATCGATCTGTTTGCCGAGTGCCTGATGCAGGCCGTCGGTTCACGGTTTCAAGGGCACGACATCGTCTGCTTTTCCGATCCGGACAATCTGTTGGACGGCAGTCTCGTCGATGTGACGTTGATCATGCTCTATCGGATGCCGGCCAAGTCTTTTCCAGCAATCCTGCGAACCATTCACGAGTTTCACCCCAAGACCTCGATCGGTCTGGTGGTGGAGAACGCCGACGAACTCGATCCGTCGATTGCCGGCTTCGTCGAAGAGCGCTTGATCCACGGGGTTCTGCCGTTGAACCTGAACCTGGACGTCTGCCTCGCAGCCATCGATTTGCTGATGAAGGGAGGCGAGCACTTCCCGGCCGCCTTGCTGCGGCGGCTTTCGCCAGAGCCCTTCGGCGCAAACAGCCTCTATGGCCGTCGGGGTGAGCTGTCCGGGCCGGGCGCGGCCGGAGGCTCGGGCCGGCGCAAGCGCGATGCCGGGCCTGATGGATTGACGACCCGTGAGGTTCAGATTCTCGACCTGATCTGCAAGGGAACGCAAAACAAGATCATCGCCGATCGTCTTGGCTTGTCAGAAAACACCGTCAAGGTTCACGTGCGCAACATCTACAAGAAGATGAACGTCCGCAACCGCACGGAGGCGGCATCGCGTTACTTCACCAACGATGCAGCGGCCGAACGGGGTAGCGACACGCTTTCGTCGCGCTGGAAGAACTAAGTTCGGCGGCATCTGCCAAGTGAGCCCTTTTTCCTTTTCTGTGCCTCGACGCGGTCGAGAGCGCAGCCGTTGGCATTGGCCTGCGGATGGAGACGCCGGGTATCCCGTGACCTGGTTTGTGGCGACGTGTGGCCGCCATGGCGAAAATCTTCGACCGGCATCGCGTGACGGTCTAACCCTCCCTTGACAACGGTAGATCTCATCATGAGTTTATAATCATTTGTAATTATATTATGGTTAACAAAGAGCTAAATGATTATTGGCTTTAGAATAAATGTAGCTATCCGTAATTATGATTTCTAATTATTCATTCCTATTTCAGATGATATTGTATCATTCCTTGTTGTTTTAGTTGACGCGTCATTGGTTATTTGATAATTAGCTAATATTGAAAGTGAATATAAGTAGATATGTGGATGAATTGTCGATTTCTTTTTATGTCGGGTTGTGCGTGAATTTGTAATAAAGAACAAAGTCCTTATTATATTTTCTATAGGCAGCCCGTCTCCAATCACCATGAGGAATGGTGTGTACAATAATTGGAGGTGCGCATGCGAAAGGTCTCTCCGGGGCCGTTGTCTGTCGTCGGGCAACGGGAGTTTCTAAAGAAGATTGCAGGAATACCAAGAAGAATACTAGTAACAGGCGGAGGCGGTTTTCTCGGTTCTCATATTTGCGAAAGACTTCTTTCTCTAGGTCATACTGTTATTTGTCTCGACAATTTTTCAACGGGACGGCATGAAAATCTCTCTCACTTGGTGCAGAATCCGCATTTCCACATCGTCGACCACGACGTTCGCAAGCCCTACCTGATCGACGCTGACGTCATCTTCAATTTTGCTTCCCCCGCATCGCCGCCCGACTATCAGGCCGATCCGGTCGGCACTCTCATGACGAACGTCCTTGGCGCGCTGCATGCTCTCGAAAATGCGCGCGCCACTGGCGCCACCGTCATCCAGTCCTCGACCTCGGAAGTCTACGGCGATCCGCTCCTCAGCCCGCAGCGCGAGGTCTATTTCGGCAACGTCAATCCGATCGGTCCGCGTGCCTGCTACGATGAGGGAAAACGGTCGGCCGAAACCCTGTTCTTCGATTATCACCGTTCCCATCGGGTCAGGATCAAGGTTGCGCGCATCTTCAATACCTACGGTCCGCGCATGCGCCCGGACGATGGTCGGGTGATCTCCAACTTCGTCGTCCAGGCCCTTCTCGGCCGGGATCTGACGATCTATGGCGACGGGCAGCAGACCCGGTCCTTCTGCTATGTCAACGACCTGATCGACGGTTTTCTCCGGCTTTCGGTCTCGGCCGATGACTGCATCGGACCGATCAACCTCGGCAATCCCGGGGAGTTCACCGTTCTCGAGCTGGCGGAAATGGTGCGGTCTATGACCGGTTCGCGCTCGCGCATCGTTCATCAGGCGGCGGCGGTCGACGACCCTCGCCAGCGCCGTCCCGATATCTCGCACGCGCTGACCGAGCTCGCCTGGGAGCCGAAGGTGATGTTGCGTGACGGGCTCGAACGCACCATCGCTTATTTCGAGGAGCGCCTCAGCGCGGCCGAACGCGCAACGGCGGGAGAGGCCGTATGAGATGCCCCGCGTCGTACTCGTCACCGGCGGTGCCGGCTTTATAGGAAGCCACACCTGCAAGCGCCTTGCCCAGCAGGGCTTCGTTCCC
>NZ_JAEPRP010000310.1:3913-4172 GCF_016652895.1 Ensifer sp. SSB1 | reverse complement strand
CCCGGCTGATCGGTGCGACATGAAAGCGATGCATCAAATCTGCGTCAGAGCCAAAATTGGATGCCGATTGCCCCGCCAAGTGGAGGGGCAAATTTGCACGCCGGAACACACCAGGCTGTTTATCGCGCATCTGATCGAGGTAGCGGTGGCTACATGTGGTATGTTTCTGTGTTGCCATCGACAGCGATGACCTGACCCGATACCATCCGAGCGCCAGTGGATGACAGAAACTGGCACATTGCGGCTATCTCGCTAGGGT
>NZ_JAEPRP010000310.1:0-3903 GCF_016652895.1 Ensifer sp. SSB1 | reverse complement strand
GGGTCTGTAAACCTCTTGATAGACTGCCCGTTTATATACTCGCCTTGTACGAACTCGGTGGTCACGTCGCGGAGCTGTGCTTCACGTTCAATAACCCTCGTCATCCGATCGCCCGAGACAGAACCTGGACAAACAGCGTTCACGGTGATGTTGGCGCTACCCAACTCGATGGCCAACGATTTTGTCAGGCCAATCACGGCCCACTTGGCGGCGGCATAAGGGGTCCGCAGAGGATATCCAAATTGGCCGGCGGTGGATGAGATATTGATGATCGTACCGCTATTTTGGCGCCTCATGATCGGCACGACGTGATGAATCGTAAGAAAATGACTGTCTACGCCGACAGAAAGACAGTTGCGCCAATCCTCGAGATCCACACTTTCAACGGGCGCAGTGGGGCCAGCAATCCCCGCATTGTTAATCAAAACATCAACTCCGCCCATATCGCGTTCGGCGCGGCTAACCCACTCGGCAACCTGCTGAGAATTTGTCACGTCAACCTTTGAAACCCTGAGGTTTGTCGAAGGAGGATCCGCTTCGGCTGGAGAAATGTCGCAAACGTGCACGACGTGGCCAGCATCTAAGTAGGCTTTCGCGATTTCCCTGCCTATTCCGGAACACGCCGCTGTGATCAAGACACGCAATGAATTTGGCATTTCTTCTCCGAACTGTCCCGGGTCTAGAGGCGACGAATTAAGTGACGCAGCCCGTTAACCAAGGCGTAGCTTCAATTAGACGGTTTTCGTTAGTGACTTCTGAGACTGATATTGAGCTTGCAAAAGCGCCCGCGCTTTGCATTATGCGCAATGAGATTAGCGCAGAGCGCAAAATGATCTTCAACAAGTCCGACCTTCCGCTTCAAGTCACTATACTGGTGCTGCCAGAGGCATCATTGATGACGTTTGCAGCAACTATCGACCCGATGCGCGCAGCAAACAGACTTGGCGGTACGAAGCACTATGTATGGCGAGTGATCTCGGTAGACGGGGAACCAATCGTAACAACGTCGGAAACGGCCATAAATGCTAACGGCTCAATTAAAGATAGAACTTCCCAAGATGTTACGTTCGTGGTGGGTTCTTTCAATGTCGAGAAACATTGTACCTCGGCTGTTCGGAGCTACATCAGGGTGGCAGCCAGAAGCTCGAAGTTGATTTGCGGGTTCGACACCGGTGCTGAAGCCCTTGCGCTTGCAAATCTCCTCGACGGAAAGCAAGCGACGACGCATTGGGAAGATCTTGAAAAATTTGCTGTCCGGTTCCCAGGCGTGGATGTCCAGCCTGATAGGTTCGTGCGTGAGCGCAACGAATGGCCCACGGCTTTCGTGATTGACTAAATAGGTTTCTGGCTCTCGTTCAGAACTTCTGTTTTGCCCGCTTCGGCATAAAGTAGGTTCGGATATTGACGAGTGCTTCGGCGACGTCAGCAGCATCCTGGCGGGTCGCTTTTCGTTTTGTCTCGCCAAGCCTGCGGATGGGCGCGATGATATCGCCAGTCCCGGCATGACCTCGAAGGACCGGCTGCCAAAGCCTCGGCGCGTATCCTGTTCCCAACAAAAAGCAGAGGTCCCAATCGAACTGATCAAAGGTCTGATCATCGATCCTGGTGAACCTGGGCCGATGGTCTTTCGGTCTTTCGGAAAGGCTCGCCGAGATGCGGTTATACTCAGCAACGATCGTCTGTACGGCCCGATGTTCTGTTGTCTCCATCGGCAGGTTCAGCGCATCCGGACCGGTCAGTTCCGGGATCCATTTGCGTGGGTCGATGAACTTCGGGCCGATGATGAGAGCCGTAAGATAACCATCGAGACCGCTCATTGACCAGATTGGCGATGCTGGACGACGTGCCCTGATAAACGCCTCGAACGCCTCATCATCAAGCTTCGGTCGTGCGGTCGTCATGCCCTGGTTGTTGTGCGTCATGCCGCCCGTCGCTCCTGCTCTGTCATCGCCTCGCGCTCAGCCTTCCAGTTCCAAGGGAGGAGACTTTCCATCTCGCTGGCTTTCACTTTGCCGGAGATGATGCGTTCCAGCACATCGGCTAACCAGGCCTCGGGGTCAACACTATTGAGCTTTGCTGTGTTGACGAGCGATGACAGGACCGCGAAGGTCTTGCCACCGCGCTCATTGCCCACGAACAACGAATTCTTCCTCGTCAGGGCCACCGATTTCATCGAACGCTCGACCACATTGGAGTCCACTTCGATCCGGCCATCCTCCAGGAAGGCTGCCAGTCCGTTCCAGTGGTTGAGCGTGTAGGTGACGGCCTTGCCCAGCGCCGATTTTGCCGACACCTCGTCGCTCAGTTCGGTGAGCTGGGCCTTCAGTTCGCTCATGATGGGCGCTGCCTCGCGACGCCGCACCCTCAACCGGGTATCGTCATTCTCGCCTCGGATCTTCGCTTCGATGCGATAGACCTCGGCGATCCTGGCCAAGATCGACAGCGCCTCCGAGGAGCCGCTCAGCTTGACGACATCGACGAACTTGCGTCGCGCATGGGCAAGGCAGAAGGCCAGCCGCAGCGGCGCAACATTGCTCTTTCCCCGGCGCTTGGCCAAGGTTTTATAGGCTTGATAGCCATCAACCTGAAGCACGCCGGCAAACGACGACAGTTGCCCCTCGACCTCACGAGCGCTGCGGCTTTCGGCAAAGATATAGGCCACCGCCGGCGGCGCCGGACCATTCCATGGCCGATCGTCGACCGCCTGCGCCCAAAGTTGGCAAAGCTTGGTGCGTTTGCGCCCCGGATCGAGCCGCGGAAGCGGCGTCTCGTCACAGAACACCCTTGGCTGGGAGCGGATGAAGGCGGTAAGTGCGTCGTAGAGAAGCTCGAGCCACCAGGCGACCCGCGTCACCCAGGCGCCGAGCGTGCCGCGATCGATGATCACGCCGCAGGAGGCAAGCATCTGCGCCTGGCGATGCAGCGGCAAATGCCAGGCAAACTTCGAAACGGCGACATGGGCAGCGAAGGCCGTGGTCACCATGCCGCCGTCCATCACACGCGCCGGCGCGGGCGCTTGCACGATGACGCTTTCGCAGGCCCGGCAGGCATAGCGCGGCCGGAGCGTCCGTTTCACCCGGACAACCGCCGGCACGATGTCGAGCGCCTCGCTGACATCCGTGCCGATGCAATGCAGTTCGAACGAACAGCACGGGCATATCTTGCTCTCCGGCTCGATGACCTCGTCATACCGGGGAAGGTGCTTGGGCAAACGACCGATGTTACGCGATGGCGCCCGTCGAGCCTGCGTTGTCTCCTCGGCGACGGGCGCGACATCATCATTGGCCGCCTCGGGAATGGGGCTGAGATCGCCTAGGTCGAGTGTCGCCTGGGTCGGGTCGAGCGTCGTCATTTTCTCCGATTTCGGCCCAAAGAGCTGCTGCTCCAAGAAGGCAACGCGCGCCTTGAGGTCGGCATTCTCTGCATCGAGCGAGAGAATGATCCGGCTCAATTGCGCGGCATCCTGAGGCAAGGGGTCGGGTCGAAGCGGCATGGCAGACCCTACCATACAAGCCTGAATCTTCAAGCAAAACCAATAGGATCAGCCTGCTTTCGTCGGCCGCTTTACTGCGTTTCGTTTGACGCGCGTCCAGTCAATGCCGGCCAGCAAAAGCGAGAACTCCTGGCTACTCATTTGCATCGCGCCATCGCGGATCGGCGGCCAAACGAACTTGCCCGCCTCAAGCCATTTCGTCGCCAGGATCATGCCTGATCCGTCCCAATAAATGCAGCGAAGGCGATCGAGACGCTTGGCGCGGAACACGAACACGTCGCCACAATAGGGATCGGCCGCAAGCGCTGACGCCACCAGGGCCACCAGACCATTCATGCCGCGCCGGAAGTCGACCGGCTGCGTCGCCACCATGATTTTCACGCCATTCGGCGAAAGTCCGATCACCGGCG
>NZ_JAEPRP010000029.1:1972-50742 GCF_016652895.1 Ensifer sp. SSB1 | reverse complement strand
CAGTCGAGATCTTCATGGCCGCCGGCAAACATCACGTCCTGCTTGCCCCACTGGATCATTTCGGCAGCATTGCCGATGCAGTGCGCCGAGGTCGAGCAGGCCGAAGAGATCGAGTAGTTGACGCCGTGGATCTGGAACCAGGTCGCGAGCGTCGCCGACGCCGTGGACGACATCGCCTTCGGAACAGCGAACGGGCCGATGCGCTTCGGGCTCACATTCTTGCGGGTGATGTCGGCAGCTTCGACGATGGTGCGGGTGGACGGGCCGCCCGAACCCATGATGATGCCGGTGCGCTCGTTGCGGGCGATGACGGACTCCTCAAGACCGGAGTCGGCAATCGCCTGCTTCATCGCCACATGGTTCCAGGCACCGCCCTGCGACAGGAAGCGCATGGCGCGACGGTCGACGAGTTCGGTCGGATCGAGCGACGGGGCACCCCAGACCTGGCACTTGAAGCCGTTTTCCGCGAAATCGGGAGAAAACGTGATGCCCGACTTTGCATCGCGCAGCGACGCCGTGACTTCGTCCGCGTTGTTTCCGATCGAGGAAACGATGCCGAGGCCCGTGACAACAACCCGTCTCATGATACTGACCTTTTCTTTATTTCGTTCGGTGCAGGCAGGCCTGGACTTACTCGGCCTTTTCCTTCGACAGACCGACGCGCAGGTCGGTTGCCTGATAGATAGTCTCGCCGTCGGCCTTCAGCCAGCCATCGGCAGTGCCGAGCACGAGCCGGCCGCGCATGACGCGCTTGAAGTCGATGCCGTACTGCAGCAGCTTGGTTTCAGGACGAACCATGCCCTTGAATTTGACTTCGCCGGTTGACAGCGCCATGCCGCGGCCCGGCTCGCCGAGCCAGCCGAGGAAGAAGCCCGTCAACTGCCACATGCCGTCGAGGCCGAGGCAGCCAGGCATGATCGGATTGCCCTGGAAGTGGCAGGGGAAATACCAGTCGTCGGGACGCACGTCGTACTCAGCGCGCAGATAGCCCTTGTCGAAGGCGCCGCCCGTCTCGGAAATCTCGGTGATGCGATGAACCATCAGCATCGGCGGCAGCGGCAGCTGCGCGTTGCCAGGGCCAAACAACTCGCCACGGCCGCAGGCCAGGATTTCTTCGTAGCTGAAGCTGGATTGTTTGGTGGTCATGAATAGATGCTTCCCCGAATGACTTAACGTGTTGTCCGATCTGCTTTAGAGCAAGTTCGGCTTGAAATGAAGCGTGGCGAACCCGGACCTTCTCGTTTCCGGCCAGGATAGCGTCGCCTCAGATGGCATTTTCGTTCCGCCGTCGCTTACAGGATCAATGTGGGCGCGACCAGAGTTAATTGCCAGCCTTCCCCGAGTTTGACCGGTTTTTCAGGCTTTGCAACGCATGTCTGGCCGAGAATCTATTGAAAGCGCCGGGCGCAAAAGTTATATCGCAACGGAAGTATTGTGAATTTCGCCGGGATACATGGAACGACCCTTGATGACGAAAGCAACAGAAGTGAGTTCGGAAGAAAGGCTGCGCCACTCAGGCCTGCGTCCGACCCGTCAGCGCGTTGCCCTCGCCGATTTGATCTTCGCCAAGGGTGACCGTCACCTGACCGTCGAGGAACTGCACGAGGAGGCTGTCATGGCCGGGGTGCCCGTTTCGCTCGCAACCGTCTACAACACGCTGCATCAGTTCACCGAGGCCGGCATGATCCGTGTCTTGGCGGTGGAGAGCGCCAAGACCTATTTCGACACCAACGTGTCGGATCACCATCACTTCTTCGTCGAGGGCCAGAACGAGGTTCTCGATATCCCCGTCAGCAACATCCAGATCGACAACCTCCCGGAGCCGCCGGAGGGAATGGAGATTGCGCATGTCGACGTGGTGATCCGCCTGCGCCGCAAGAACGGCCGCTGATCCAGGCACCATTCCGGGAAAGGCGCGGAACGCGGTTTCGCGCGAAATTGCGGGACTGAATCGGTCCCGCAGGGCGATGCTCAAAATAAGTTGATCACGCGTACGCTGGGCCGATCAGGCGCAGAAGCCCCATTCACATCACATCGTCAGGATTTCTGCCCGGCTGCGCCTTGCCAGTCGGCAGCGTCCAGCCGAACTTGAGCGCGCCGCCGCGCACGGCGAAGGCAGAGATGACGCCGAGCGTCGACGCCCCCGCCAGCGGCAGGCCCGCCATCGTCGCAAGCACGAAGGCCCCGGCGCCGATCAGCGCCGCCGTGACATAGACTTCCGGCCGCAGCAGCACTGAGGGCTCCCCGGCGAGCAGGTCGCGCAGGATACCGCCGAAGGTGGCCGTCAGCATGCCGGTAACGAGTGCGACGCCCGGCGAACCCGTGGCCGCAAATCCCTTCGCAGCACCCATGACGCAATAGGCCGATAGGCCGATCGCATCGAGCCAGACAAGGACCCGGTAGCGCGAACCGAACAGGTGGGCGGTGAAGAACACGACGACCGCTACAGTGGCGCAGACCAGGAGATAGGTCGGGTTGGTGACCCAGAAGACCGGCGTCGCGCCGAGGACAACGTCGCGCATCGTCCCGCCGCCGATCCCGGTCACCGAGGCGAGGAAGAGGTAGCCGATGATGTCGAGCTGCTTGCGCGAGGCCGAGAGCGCTCCGGTCGCTGCGAAGACGGCCACGCCGGCATAGTCGAGGATTTCGAGGATGGGCATGGGCGCTCCGGGTAAGATTCGGCGGTTCGGCTTGAAGCTGGGCCATCTCGTACCCCGGCGTCAACTGCGTCAGGGCGCCGGCAGGATCGAGGGTGTCCGACCGGCGAGGCGATAGGCGAGCAGGCCAATCCATTCGCGCACGGCCGTCGTCGTCAGCTGGGCATTCAGCGATGGCTGGGTGAAGTCGAAGCCGAGGCCAAGCTTGCCGCTGGTGCGGTAATCCGTCGGCCAGGGAATGACGGGTATGTCGAGGGCGCGGAAGAGCCCGACCGAGCGCGGCATATGGAAGGCGGAGGTGACGAGCGCGCAATTCGAAAGCCCGTGCGCCGCCAGCAATTCGCGGGTGTTGCGGGCGTTCTCGAAGGTCGTGCGCGATTGCTCCTCGCGAATCAGCCGCTCGCCACCGACGTCGAATGCGGCGAGAAAACTTTCCGATGCCTGGGCATCGCCGGCATAGGCGCCGCTGAACGAACCATCGCCGCCGGAAACGAGAATGTGGGCCTCGGGATAGCGCTTGGCGAGCGTCACCGTCTCGATGAAGCGGTCCGCCGCCTGGTTGAACTCGGTGCCACCCCGTCCCGCCATCACTTCATTCTCGAAGGCGCCGCCGAGCACGATGATGCAGGAAAGCGTCGCAGGCGGTGGCGAGGGGCGTGTGAAACGATCTTCGAGCGCCTGGAGCGCGTAAGGCCCCGCGGTCGTGAACAGGCTCAGGAAGAGCACCAGCGCGCCGAGCCCGCCAAGGAGGCCGCCGATGCGGCGCAAGCCCGCCGCCGTCGCCAGCAGCCCGGCAAAAGCGGCGAAGAACGAGAACGACAGCGGCTGTGCGACCAGCCAGAAGATTTTCGAGATCAGGAACATGGCATCAGCTTCTGCGTTTCGATGCTTAACAAAGCGTCAATGCATCGTGCGCGGTGGCGCGTTTACTTTGGCGGCGAACCGCGTCGCGTTGCGCGCATCTGCGCGTTGCAGATGGGCCCCATCCCACCACTTTCATTTGAAGCCGAAAGGAGTATCATCCGGGAGATGACCACGATATCGGGCTTCAGATCCCAGCTGTTTCGTGCCGCCAATGAGGTTCATGAACTTACCCCGTTGCAGGCACAGCGGCTGCTCGAAGGCGCAGTGGCGCTGATCCGCTGCATGCGCGAGCAAACCGGCATGGAGCCGAACACCGAAGCGCCCGATGTGACCAACGTCCTGCTGGACATCGCCGCTTCTGCGCCCAATCGATCGGAACGCGAAATCCGCAACGCCCTGCTCGAGTCTGCGGATATCATCCGATTGTTGACGATGATCCTAGATTCGCTGGACGAACTGGAAAGCAGCGGCGGGCCTTGAGGAGTTAATTCTGATCAGTCGAAGGGAAAATTTGGTGGAGCTAAGCGGGATCGAACCGCTGACCTCTTGCATGCCATGCAAGCGCTCTCCCAGCTGAGCTATAGCCCCATATCGGGTTCCGGCTAGGCCGGTCCGGGAAGTTCGCCGGGCTGTTGTGCTCGGCGAGTGGCGGCTTATTACTTCCCCTTTTTGAGGATGGCAAGCCGAAAAATGCGTGGCCTGTGGATTTATTTTCAGTCCGGGCCGATTTTCTCCCGTCCGGGCCGTAAAGGCCGAGGACGGGAGCATTACCATGTCATTTGAAGCGCTTAGACGTCTTCGTCTTCGTCGGACACGCCGATGAGGCCGCTCATGTCGTCGTCGTCTTCGTCTTCGTCGGCTTCGAGGAAGGTGTCGTCGTCGTCACCGTCGATCTCGACATCGTCGTCGCCGAGATCCGGCAGGTCGTCGCCGCCCGCTGCCTCGTCATCGGCATCCTCGAGCGAAACGAGTTCGACTTCGGTGTTCTCTGCATCAACTTCCGTGACGTCTTCTTCTTCTTCCTTCTCGAGCACCTTGGCGACCGAGGTTTCTTCGAAGAACGACAGCGGGTAGGACTTGCCGGTGTAAGGCGAAACGATCGGATCACGGTTCAGATCGTAGAATTTGCGCCCCGTTTCCGGGTCGATGCGCTTTGTTCCAAGTTCCGGTTTTGCCACAGTCAAAGCCTCTTGAATGGCCGGCCGTGCCGGCTCTTGCCGGAAAACCGGCGGGTGGAAAGGGTATCAAGCTTATGATGATTAGCCGGTCCCCATAATCATCTTGATAGCATCTGTCAAAGACAAAACGTGCAAGCCCCTGTGTCGCGGGCGTTCCCGCGCTCGCAGGAATGCCTTCCGGTGACGATTTATGGGAGCATGCAGCAGGGGTTGTGGTAGGGGTGTCGCTGAAAGCGGGTGCCGGCCCGCTAGGATGCCCTGGGGGCGGCTGCAGGACTTTCTTGGATCCCATCCGATCTAAGAATGGAAACAGACAGCCGTCCAAAGTGCTAAAGCGACCTTGGCGCGTTTCAAAATGCGCCCGCCACTGTCACGGTTCGAGGATACCGCATGTCCCATGGAGCGGGCCAAAGCCCTGCCACTGCCCGCAAATCCGACGGCCTCAAGGGCACGGTCCGCATTCCCGGCGACAAGTCGATCTCGCACCGGTCGTTGATGCTGGGTGGCCTTGCTGCCGGCGAGACGCGGATCGTCGGCCTGCTCGAAAGCGCGGACGTGATTGCGACCGGCCGGGCCATCCAGGCCATGGGCGCCAGGATTCGCAAGGAAGGCGACACCTGGATCGTCAATGGCGTCGGCAATGGTGCTTTGCTCGCGCCGGAAGCGCCGCTCGATTTCGGCAATGCCGGCACCGGTTGCCGCCTCACCATGGGTCTCGTCGGCGTCTATGATTTCGAAACGACCTTCATCGGGGATGCCTCGCTCAATCGACGGCCGATGGCGCGGGTGCTCGATCCCTTGCGCGAAATGGGTGTGCAGGCGAAGGCCGCTACCGGTGACCGGCTGCCGGTGACGCTGCGTGGACCAAAGACGCCGACGCCGATCACCTATCGAGTGCCGGTCGCATCCGCGCAGGTGAAGTCCGCCGTTCTGCTTGCCGGTCTCAATGCGCCGGGCATTACCACGGTCATCGAACCGGTGATGACCCGTGACCACACGGAGCGCATGCTCCGCGGGTTCGGCGCCGAACTCTCGATGGAGACCGATGCCACCGGTGTCCGAACCATCCGGCTCGAAGGGCGCGGCAGGCTCGTCGGCCAGGAGATCGACGTGCCCGGCGATCCGTCCTCGGCGGCTTTCCCCTTGGTTGCGGCGCTCGTCGTTCCGGGCTCGGACGTCACGATCCGCAACGTGCTGATGAACCCGACCCGCTCTGGGTTGATCCTAACATTGCAGGAGATGGGCGGCGATATCGAGACGGTCGACATCAGGCAGGTCGGCGGAGAAGACGTGGCGGATCTGAGGGTGCGCCATTCCGAACTGAAAGGTATGACGGTCCCGGAAGGGCGGGCGGCCTCGATGATCGACGAGTATCCCGCTCTCGCCATCGCCGCCGCCTTTGCCGAAGGCGCGACCGTGATGAGCGGCCTCGACGAGCTGCGCGTAAAGGAATCCGATCGCCTCGCCGCCACCGCGGCAGGCCTGAAACTCAACGGTGTCGATTGCGATGAGGGCAAGTCCTCGCTGGTGGTGCGCGGGCGTCCCGGTGGAAGGGACCTTGGAAATGCTTCCGGTGCCGCTGTGAAGACCCATCTCGATCATCGGATTGCCATGGGCTTTCTCGTGATGGGACTTGCTTCGGAACATCCGGTTCAGGTTGACGACGTGGGATTGATTGCAACGAGCTTTCCAGCGTTCATGGATTTGATGACAGAGCTTGGTGCGAGGATCGTGTGAAGATCACGGCACTCGCGGTAAGCATGAGATGGCTGCCCACGATTGCAGTCGTAGTTCTCCTGACGCTACTGACGCAGATTGGTGGAGTAGTCTGGCTCGTTGCTGTCGGTCTTGCTCGCCGATGCAAAACAGGTGCTTGCGGTTATCTTGCACTTTTTCTTGGCATTTATGCCGCCGGTAGTGCGCTTGGTTACACGGTGGCACCGATCTTCGGCCGGGTTTCGCTTCCCTGTTTCGACGACGGCACATCGCGGCTCAAGATGCAGTCGCCTTTCTTCTGCGTCCTGAACCGCCAATATGTCGTTCCGGAACTGAAGGAAGCGGCTCTCGCCTTGTCGAGGCACATGGATCAGGCGTTCCCCGGAACGACGACCTTGGCGCTCGACGCCAATTTTCCTTTTTTCAGCGGCTTTCCACTGTTCCCGCATCTGTCCCATTCGGACGGCCGCAAGCTGGATGTCGCGTTTTTCTATCAGAATGCCGATGGCAGCTATCTGGATGAGACGACTCGCTCGCCGATCGGCTATTTCGCCTTCGAGCAGCCTCGGCCGGATAGTATTCTTCCGTGCCGGGATCGCGAAGATCTCTTGACCTTGCGATGGGACTTGGACTTCTTGCAGTCGTTGTGGCCGCCCTTGCCGCTGGAGGAAAGTCGCACCGGGGAGGCGCTGCGCTGGCTCTCCGGGGAGGGGAGCAGTTTCGGTATCGAGAAGATATTCGTGGAGCCGCATCTGGCGCAAAGACTTGGCGTTCAGGCGGAGTCCATTAGGTTTCAGGGTTGCAGAGCCGCCAGGCACGACGACCATTTACATATGCAGGTTGGAAAATGACGTTCACCATCGCCATCGACGGGCCGGCCGCAGCCGGCAAGGGTACGCTGTCGCGCCAGATCGCCGAGGAATACGGCTTTCATCATCTCGATACGGGCCTGACCTATCGGGCCACCGCCAAGGCGTTGCTGGATAGCGGCCTGCCGCTCGACGACGAGGCGGTCGCCGAGAAGATGGCCCACGATGTCGAGCTGGCCGGACTCGACCGTTCGGTGCTTTCCGCCCACGCAATCGGCGAGGCGGCGTCGAAGATCGCCGTCATACCGGCGGTGCGTCGGGCGCTGGTCGAGGCGCAGCGCGCCTTTTCGCAGCGCGAACCCGGAACCGTCCTCGACGGCCGCGACATCGGCACGGTCGTCTGCCCGGATGCGCCAGTGAAGCTCTACGTGACCGCCTCGCCGGAAGTGCGGGCGAAGCGCCGCTACGACGAGATCGTCGGCAATGGCCAACCGGCTGATTATGCGGCCATCTTCGAGGACGTGAAGAAGCGCGACGAACGCGACATGGGTCGCTCCGACAGTCCCTTGCGTCCCGCCGAAGACGCGCACTTGCTTGATACGTCTGAAATGAGTATAGAGGCGGCGTTTCAGGCCGCGAAGACTTTGATCGATGCGGCTCTGATGAAGAAGATCTGAAGAAGAGCCCATCCCCGACTTGGTCAGGATCGCTCTTCTTGCATAAGCCTGAAATTCCGTCCACGCGCCGGATTGCCCCTTTGGTGGGGCGGACTGGGTTCAGGCCTGTTCAACACCAGCCCCCGGCGCATGTGCGTCTCGTATGAGATGCATGCAGGAGATTCCATGTCTGCTACCAATCCTACCCGTGACGATTTCGCCGCCCTTCTCGAAGAATCCTTCGCGAAGACCGATCTCGCCGAAGGCTATGTTGCCAAGGGCATCGTTACGGCCATCGAAAAGGACGTCGCCGTTGTCGACGTCGGTCTGAAGGTCGAAGGCCGCATCGCTCTGAAGGAATTCGGCGCGAAGGCCAAGGACGGCTCGCTCAAGGTTGGCGACGAAGTCGAAGTCTACGTTGAGCGCATCGAAAACGCGCTCGGCGAAGCTGTTCTGTCGCGCGAGAAGGCTCGCCGCGAAGAGAGCTGGCAGCGCCTGGAAGTGAAGTTCGAAGCCGGCGAACGCGTCGAAGGCATCATCTTCAACCAGGTCAAGGGTGGCTTCACCGTCGATCTCGACGGCGCCGTTGCCTTCCTTCCGCGCTCGCAGGTCGACATCCGTCCGATCCGCGACGTCACTCCGCTGATGCACAACCCGCAGCCCTTCGAAATCCTCAAGATGGACAAGCGCCGCGGTAACATCGTCGTGTCGCGTCGTACGGTTCTCGAAGAGTCCCGCGCCGAGCAGCGTTCTGAAATCGTTCAGAACCTTGAAGAAGGCCAGGTTGTCGAAGGCGTCGTCAAGAACATCACCGATTACGGTGCGTTCGTCGACCTCGGCGGCATCGACGGTCTGCTCCATGTCACCGACATGGCATGGCGCCGCGTGAACCATCCGTCGGAGATCCTGAACATCGGCCAGCAGGTCAAGGTTCAGATCATCCGCATCAACCAGGAAACCCACCGCATCTCGCTCGGCATGAAGCAGCTCGAGTCGGATCCGTGGGATGGCATCGGTGCGAAGTACCCGGTCGGCAAGAAGATCTCCGGTACCGTCACGAACATCACCGACTACGGTGCGTTCGTCGAGCTGGAGCCGGGCATCGAAGGCCTGATCCACATCTCCGAAATGTCCTGGACCAAGAAGAACGTACACCCCGGCAAGATCCTGTCCACGAGCCAGGAAGTCGACGTTGTCGTTCTCGAAGTCGATCCGACCAAGCGTCGTATCTCGCTCGGCCTCAAGCAGACGCTCGAGAACCCGTGGCAGGCATTCGCGCATAGCCACCCGGCTGGCACCGAAGTTGAAGGCGAAGTCAAGAACAAGACCGAATTCGGCCTGTTCATCGGCCTCGACGGCGACGTTGACGGCATGGTGCACCTTTCCGACCTCGACTGGAACCGTCCGGGCGAGCAGGTCATCGAAGAGTTCAACAAGGGCGACGTCGTTCGCGCTGTTGTTCTCGACGTCGACGTCGACAAGGAGCGCATCTCGCTCGGTATCAAGCAGCTCGGCAAGGATGCAGTCGGCGATGCCGCCGCTTCCGGCGAACTGCGCAAGAACGCCGTTGTTTCGGCCGAAATCATCGCGATCAACGATGGTGGCATCGAAGTGAAGCTCGTCAACCACGAAGACATCACCTCGTTCATCCGCCGCGCTGACCTCGCGCGTGACCGCGACGAACAGCGTCCGGAGCGTTTCTCGGTTGGTCAGGTTGTCGACGCTCGCGTCACCAACTTCTCCAAGAAGGACCGCAAGATCCAGCTGTCGATCAAGGCTCTGGAAATCGCTGAAGAGAAGGAAGCCGTTGCTCAGTTCGGTTCGTCCGACTCGGGCGCTTCGCTCGGCGACATCCTCGGCGCGGCTCTGAAGAACCGCCAGAACAACGAGTAATCGTTGCCTGACATCTGAACTGGAAAACCCGCGGAGAGCGATCTCCGCGGGTTTTTCTTTGGTCGAATAGTGTCCGTCTCGCCGCCTCAGCCAAGGCCGCCAAGTCTGCGGTAGAGATCATAGGCGTCGGGTGCGTCCGGCGTCGTGTCCTCGGGCACGGCGTCGTCCGTTGGCTCTGTTCCGTCCCCTTGGCCCTGGTCTTCGCCTTCGTCTGTGCTTTGGTCTTCGTCCGATGCTTCGTCTTCCGATCCGCCAGGCATTTCGTGACTGAGGTTTTCGGTCTCCACCGCATCGTTGGCGACCGGCGGGTAGGGGATCATGGCAAAGGGAATGGCTTCGCGCGGAAGGCCGTTTTCCACCAGCCTGGCGATGACCTGCTGCATCGTCTGTTCGTCGGCTGCCCGTTGCGGCCGCATGTCTGCCGGCATGCGTTGGGCCGCTTTCGCGTCCTCGGACTTGTCGTCAAGCAGGGACGGCAGGGTGTTGCCGCCATCCGGCGTCTCACGCATACGTGCTGCGGCGTCGGTCGCGCGCGCTGGCATGGCGGTTTCTTTGTCCGGGACCGGTGCTGACGCGTCCGCTCCATCGGCGTGCGCGGTGGTCGGCTTGGTCTCGGTGCCGGCAGTTCCAGGCGGGACCACGCTGTCGCGAATGAGCGTCTTGATCGCCTCGAAGAGCACCCGCATAGGCCTGGCTTCCGGATTGGCGCGACTGGCCGCGGCGGTGGTCTTGGTGTCGCTCTCCTCCTCGGCATCGGGCATCGGGCCATAGGTGCCGTCTGGGTCCACATCCTCGGTGGATTCGGCATCGACCGGTACCGCTGTGCCCTCGCTGGTCGATGCCTCGATTTCGACATGCCCGCTATTGGCGGTTTCTTCGGGTTCGGGCCCGAGCGGGGGCTGCGGCGCTGCTTCCTCGACTTCGCCTTCGCCGGTGAGAAGGGCAGCGGCACTTTGGATCGGCGTGCCGTCTGCTGCAGCGGGCTTCCCCGTGCTTGCGCGCGTTTCGTTTCGCTCGGCCGGTACGCCGGTCCGACCTTTCGAAGGCGCCTCGGTCGTTCCGCCCTGGTCGAGGTCGTCGCCCTGCGGCTCGAGCAGGTCGCTGTCGCCGCCGGCCCCGAAGGTTTTTCGCAGCACCGCTTGCAACAGCGCGACCTCGCCGGCGGCAGGCAAGCGCGTAGCGCCCGGGTTGAACGGCATGGCCGGCTGGAGGGAGGGATTGCGCAGGATGACGTCGCGCGCCTGGGCAGGCATCGGTGTTGCCGTGCTGCTCGGCGCGTTCGCGCCGTTGCGGATCGCCGGTAGGTCGGCAAGCAAGCCAACCCGGATGGAAAGGTTGCGCCCGCCGAGCTGGCGTTCGAGCAACAGGCGATCGGACGCTGGCATCGATTCGAGGAAGGCCACGAGGCGGCGTACGAAATCCCGTCCACCTTCCTGGGGCAGGGGAGGGAACTTCAGGATACGCGCCAGATCCTCCATCAGCCGCACCAGTGCGTCCTTGGAGAGGATTTCACGGCCCGAGAGATGCCGGGTCAGTGCGTCCAGGATCTTCTGGATGGCTTCGCCGCGTTGGCCGGCGGGCAACAAGGCTGTCTGCGGCTGCGCTTTGGCGCTCGTGTCTTCTGCGGTAGCGGCCGCGGCTCGGGCCGTCTGGATGGGTATCAGCATTCTGGTCTCCATCTCGCTTGACCTCGGGTTGACCAGTCGTCGTTGACCGACGAAACGCGGGTGCACGCTAGGGCACGGACCGATTTCCGGCTCGCGTGCGGATAGTTCGCTTCGCTACATACGGGTTGGCGCCTCATGCGCGTCTCGGCCAATGGCCGGACAGCCGCGACACCGTCGCGGATAGGGGAATCGGCATGATGTCCGAGGTTAGGTGAAAGAGGTTTATGAAATCTTAACCATGTTTCGATGGCGGCAACGATCCGCGCCCCTTGCCTGCCGCCCACCGCAGCGCCATCTTCAGGGCTTCCGAGGAGTTCCGGATGACCGTTCGTCCCCCAAAAGCCCTGAGCCCGACCTTCTCGACCAACGGCGCCTTCAGTGTGCTCGAATACGAATTGATGTCCGAGCGGGCCGATGCGCTCGGCCGCCATGGCCTAAAGGTGGAAAAGGCGCTTGCCGCGCTCGCGGCGCTCAAGCCGGAAGCCACCTCCGATCTGCGCGAGCGACTACTCGATGACGCCTCCGACGCTGTCTGGGCGTTCTTCATTCAGCGCGAGATTTGCGGGCTGCGGGACAGCCGCGACGCCGTTCTTCGTTATGGCATCCCCAAGGAGGTCATGGCGCGCCTGGGTATCGTGCGCAAGAAATGATCAGCCAAAGCTCTGGCTGGCGAGGCTGTAAAGGCCGATCTCGTCGAAGCGGATGAGCTTTGCCTGTCGCGCCTCCTGCTGGTCGGCGATGGACTCCAACTCGTCCTTGAGCTGGAGTCCGCGCACGCGTTCCTCCTGCTCGTCGAGCGACTGCTTGTCGGTGCTGCGCGTCGGATCGTTGCGTAGACTGTCGACCTGGGCCTCCTCGGCCGATCCGGATTCCGTCGCCGATTTCAGGCGATCCACCGCCTTTGCAGCCTGTGCCTGGCTTTGAGCGCTCTTGTCGCTCTTCTCGCCGAGCGCCGCCTTCAGTATCTGGTTCTCCCGGCCGCCCGGATTTTTGAGCGCCTGGGTCAATTCGGCGAGCGTAACGCCGAGCTTGTCCAGCCCAAGCCGCTCTTCGACCTTGGCGACGTCCCCTGGCTCAAGCGCCTTGATCTGGTTGTCGACGGCCCGTGCGAAAGCGGCATCAGACTTGAACGCCTCGCGGTCGAGCTCGAAGAACGCTCCGACCTGACGGATGAGCGCGGCGCGATTGCTGTTGGGGTCGTTGTGGGTGCGGTCGAAGAAATGGGCGTTGATCTTGTCGTTGGCCGCCTTGCGGGCGCCATCGGACTGGACCTGCGCCTTCAGGACCTTGTCGTCCTTTGTGCCCTTGGCCTTTTCCTCTTCTTCCGCCTGCCGCTTTTCGATGTCCTTGAGGATCGAGCCGACCAGGCTGGTCGTTGCGGTGGCAGTCGATTGCTGAGTCGGAAGCAGCATGTTTCATCCCCGGACAGCATCGTGGCGCTTTCCGGAACGGTAGGCCGTCGCGGTTAATGCCGGCTTAACCGAAGTCTCCCACAAGTCGGGACCGATCGGACACACGGAACGCCATCTCCACGCTTGCGCGCGGAGAAACATGAGGCGCCTTTGCCTTCATACGGCGTCGCGCAGCAGGTCTCGCCTATCGGTAGGGCGAATAGCAGACCTTGTAGGCGCCGCCATAGCTCAAGAACCGGTTGGTTGCCGGATTGTAAGAGCGGTAGCGCGACATGCACCAGCTAACATGTGAGCCGCCGTGAACATATCGGTCGCGATAGTAGTAGTTACCGCCATAGTAGCGACGCGGGTAATAGCCGTAGCGGGGGTAGTAACCGTAGCGGGGGTAGTAGCCGCCATAGCGGGGGTAGTAGCCGCCATAATAGCCGCCACCATAGTAGCCGCCACCATAGTAGCCGCCCGAGCCGAAAGAGAAGCTCAGCCCCGAGCCGTAGTACGGTCCGCCCCAACCGTGACGGTAGTAGGGTCCACCCCATCCGTGGCCCCACCCGCCGCCCCAGTAGCGCCGGTGGTAGTACTGCACATTTTGGACGTCGCCCTGTGCCTTGATCTGGAGATCGGGTGCCTGGATAGGCATTGCCTGGACAGGCCCGATGGGGGTGATCAGGGAGGTGGCGGCCAAGCTGCAGCCGATAACGAAATCGCGAAATCCCGTCATTTTTTCCTCACTTTCAGAAGGCCATGCCTTCCGGTTGTGTCCCTGCCTGTATTACGTTTGTGTTTCTTGGTTTATTCATGGCGCCGGGCGCTTTGCGCAGTTGCGGGAACCGCTGGATTTCCGCCCGTTGCCCTCTACTGTACGATGCGCCTATCCTTCGGTCGTGTCACTGCGGTTCTTTTCCGATCCTTCCCCCCCGTCAGCGAGGTACGCGATGCAATTGAAGTTTGGCACCAGTGGCTTGCGCGGCCTCTCCGAGGAACTGAAGGGTGAGCCATCCGCGCGCTATGCGACGGCCTTTGCCCGACACCTCGTGGCGTCCGGCCACAGCCGGCCCGGTGACGCCATTCTCATCGCTCGCGATTTTCGCGATTCGAGCCCTGAGATTGCGGCCGTTTGCGCCGCTGCGCTGGCGCGCGAGGGGCTGCGCGTTTTCGATTGCGGTGCGGTGCCGACCCCGGCGCTGGCGCTTTATGGCCTCGCCAACAAGGCCGCGGCCTTGATGGTCACCGGTTCCCATATTCCGGCCGACCGCAACGGCATCAAGTTCTATCGTCCCGACGGCGAGATCGACAAGGAGGATGAGGTGGCGATCAGCGGCATCGCCGACGGGATTGCGCACCAGATCGCGCCAGTCGCCGATGCCGGGATCGGGGAAGACCACGCAACCCGGGTCGCCGCACTCTTCATGGCAAGGAACCGGCAATTGCTGTCCGCCGGCGCGTTGTCCGGCCTCAAGGTGGGCGTGTACCAGCACAGCACCGTGGCGCGCGACCTGATTGCCGAACTGCTGGCTTACTTTGGCGCCGACGTCGAGGCCCTGGGGCGGTCCGAACAGTTCATTCCGGTCGATACCGAAGCGGTATCGGCGGAGACGATCGAGCGGCTTCAGGAATGGGCGCGCGAACACCGCCTCGATGCGATCGTGTCGGCGGATGGCGACGGCGACCGGCCCCTGGTCGCCGACGAGAACGGGCTGCCCTTGCGCGGCGATCTGCTCGGCCTGATGGCCTGTGGTTTTCTCGGCGCAAGACTTGCCGTCACTCCGGTAACCTCCAACTCCGGCCTGGACGGCAGGGAAGGGCTCGCTGTCCAGCGCACTCGCGTGGGCTCGCCCTTCGTGATCGCGGGCATGCAGCAGGCATTGAAGGACGGCGCGCAGAAGGTCGCCGGCTTCGAGGCCAATGGCGGCACGCTGACTGCGAGCGCCTTCGCGGTCAATGGCGCAACGCTCGAAGCGCTGCCCACGCGCGATAGCTTTCTGCCGATCGTTGCGGCGCTGGCAGCGGCCGCTGAGGCCAAGCTGTCGCTTTCTGCGCTCGCCGCGTCCTACCGGCTTCCGGTGGCGCTCAGTGATCGGCTCGAAAACTTCCCGGTCGAAACGAGCGCCCGGCTGATGACATTTCTGCGCGCAGACGAAGCAAATCTTGCGCAATTCCTGGCGCCGATCGGCGGCGTCGCTGCGGTCAGTGACATTGACGGGCTGCGCGTGACGCTCGACGATGGCCGAATCATCCATTTCCGGCCGTCGGGTAATGCGCCCGAGATGCGGTGCTATGTCGAAGCGGAGACGCCGGAAGCTGCCGAAATGCTGCTCTCAAGAGGTCTATCCACAATCCGCCGTTGGACGGAAACCGCTTCGAGTTGAGTTTTTTGCAATCCGACACGAAAACTTCAAAAAGCCTGTTGACACTTTAGCCCGGGCCTTTTACACCCCCGCTCGTCGCCCAGATGGCGGAATTGGTAGACGCGCCAGCTTCAGGTGCTGGTACTCGAAAGGGTGTGGAGGTTCGAGTCCTCTTCTGGGCACCAAATTCCCAAGCCAAATCGTTGATTTGGTTTTGAAAAACCCCGGCTTGCCGGGGTTTTTTCGTTTCTGGATTTTGGCCGGAATTCGACACGATTTTCCGCCGAGCGGCACGCACGCTTGCTTTAAAATGGTTGCGCGCCGTCGTTATTTTCGCGCGACGTGCCTTGAAGCTTCGATCTCCAGCATTGATATTCTATCCGCAACGCAGGGGGCGTGCGGACCGTGCGAACGCGGCACCATGCAATCGTCCGCCGGAATGGCGGAACTTGAGCGAGGATGAGGCGATGTCTGAGACGCGTCGCAAGCTGACGACAATCCTATCCGCGGATGTCCAGGACTACACCCGGATGATGCGTGCCGACGAGGAGGGCACGCTCGCCACTCTGAAGCGCTATCGCGATTCCATGGGGCGGCTCATCGAGGCGCATGAGGGCCGCGTGGTCAACACCTGGGGCGACGGCCTCATCGCGGAATTCCCGAGCGTCGTTGAAGCCGTGCGCACCGCGGTCGACGTGCAGAACGAACTGGCAGGCTGCAACGAGAACTGCCCCTCCGACGAACAGATGCTGTTTCGCATCGGCATCAATCTCGGCGACGTGATCGCCGAGGGCGACGACCTCTACGGCGACGGCGTCAATGTCGCAGCACGCCTGCAGGCTTCCGCTCCTGCGGGCGGCATCGTCATTTCGAATACAGTCTACGACCAGGTGCGCAACAAGGTCGCCGTCGGTTTCGATTTTCTTGGGCCGTTGGAGGTGAAGAACATCGATGGCGGCGTGCCGAGCTATGCGGTGCGCATCGGCATGGCGGATACCCGCCCGGCGTTCAGGAGCGAAACCTTTGGGCGTCCCGGCGACGGGGCAGCTTCGGACGACGGGCGCGCCCATCCCAAGCCAGACCAGGGCGGCTTGATTGCCGCGATCAAGACAGGATCGCTTCCCGTCCTGGCCGTCATCGCTGCCGGGCTGGTCGCTCTTAACCTGCTCACCTGGAACGGCGTGCTGTGGGCCGTCTGGCCGTTGCTCGGCCTTGGCATCCTGGCGGGCCTTGCGTGGCTCAGAACCAACCGGTGGGTGGACCGCGGTATCGGCGTGCTGGCGCTTTCCGGGCTGGTGCTTCTCACCATCAATCTGTTGACCTGGCGCGGCGTGTTCTGGGCCGTTTGGCCACTGCTCGCCTTTGCCGTGGTGGGTGGCATTCGCTGGGTAACGCGTCAGAAGCGCGGCCTCCGGTCCTGAGCCCTACACGCGGTCCTTCGCGCCACCGGAAGCATTGTCGGGCATTGTCGGCCGAGAATCCGCCGACGCCGGTTCTTCCGGCTCGGCGCCCAGCACCTCGTAGATCTCGAGCGCAGAGGCGCGGCCCTTGGCCTGCGCCGAACCGAGCGGCCGGAAACGGATGGTCTTGCCGGCCTGGGCGACGACCGCGCCGCTTGCCATGATCGTGGTGTCGTAGTTCTTGTTCATGCCTTCCAGGCGGGAGGCGACGTTCACGGTGTCGCCCATTGCCGTATATTGCAGCCGCTCCCTGGCGCCGACATTGCCGACGACGGCGGTACCGGTGTGGATGCCGAAACGGGTGCGAAACTCCGGAAGCCCCTTTTGGCGCTGGGCTTCGTTGAAGACGCGCAAGCGCTCCTCGACCGCCAGCGCGCACCGACAGGCATGTTCGGCATGTCTTTCGTCCGGCGCCGGCGCGTTCCACATCGCAAAGACCGAATCGCCGAGGAACTGGATGATCGTTCCGTCGTGTTCTCCCACCGTCTCGCTGAAGATGTCGAAATACTCCGACAGCATCGCAACGACCTCTTCGGGCGGATACTTCTCGCTGAGCGTGGTGAAATCGTAGATGTCGGTGAAGACCGCCGTCACCTCCTGTCGCCAGGCGGAGCGGCCGCTGAACTGGCCGGACTCGATGCCTTTGCGAACCAGTTCCTTGGGCACGTAGAGAGCGAAGGTGAAGATCGCGTCCCGTGCCCGGTTCATGGCTCCACCGAGTGTGGAGATCTCGCTGACATGCGAGGAGACGTCGATGGGCGTGGTGAAGTCGAGATCCTGCAGCCGGTTGGCGCTGGCGGTCAGCTGGTTGAGCCCCTTTGTGATCAGGTGCGCGAGCACCAGCGAAGCAAGCACCGCGAGGGCCACGACCGAACCGGAAATCGCCAGCCCCTGCACGAGCGTCTGGTTCGCCTCTGCCATCAGTTCGTCGAGCGGTGCAGCCACCACGGCGCGGTTGCCGGAGAGAAGCAGTGCGGATTCGAGCGGCGTCACCATGACGAGATAGGTTCGGTCTCCGACCTCGACGAAGTCTGCCTTGCCGGGCTCGGGCGGATGGAGGCGGATACTCTGGATCAGCGGGTCGCTATCGGCCTGCACGATCGGGCTATCCTTGCCCTTCGCCGCCATGATGCGACGCATCATCACCCGGTCCGAATGGATGATCGGACGCCCGACGGCATCGAGGATGAACGAGACGGAACCGGTCGTCAGCCGCTCGCGGGCAAGAAAATCGGTGATAGTATCGAGAATGACGTCCGCGCCGATGACGATCTGAGGATTGCCGCGATGCGCCTGCGAGATTGTCATCCCAAGCGTTTCGGTCGTGGCACTTTCATAAGGGCCGGTCGAGACCGCGGCCTTTCCGTTGACGGCCGCCCGGTACCACGGACGGGTCCGCGGATCGAAGCTGGAAGGCGGAAGCCGCCGCTCGGAAAATTGCGTCCCGTCCTTGTCCAGGAAGAGCACGCGCTGAAGAGGCTTGCCGTTTGCATCCTTTTCCATCGAGCGCACGGCAATGGCAGCACCACGCGGCGCGTCGAGTGCCATGCGCCAGGCGATCTGCTTGAGGTCGACCACCTGAAAGAACGCGCCGTTGGGATAGCCGACATAGACACCGTCGATATGCGGCGAGCGGGTGATGCCCTCGCGCAGGACCGCCACCTTGTCGTTCATGCGCTCTGGTGGCGGCACCAGGAAGGAATTGGCGACCGAGGAGACGAGGTTGACGAGGGCCGAGGTATCGCCGGAGAGCACGCCCAGCCGGTCGACGAGGCGGTTCATGAAACCGCGCATATTGGCCTCGGCGTCGGCGATCGCGGCGTTGCGCGAGCGATGATAGTCAAGCCCGACGAGCGTGGCGGAGACGACGATCAGCATGGCAACAATGACCAGGCTGAACAGCGATCGCAGCGAGCTGTTCCAGCCTTCGCGCGTTCTGCTTCGTCGAGTGTCGGGCGTCGTGTCTGCCATTGCGGTTCTCTGGTCCGTACCGATCAACTGACGACGACCTTAACGTGCAAGGATGGTCGCATGTGCAAGGAAAGTTAAATGCGAATCCCATAAAACACGTTAATCGGCGGGATGCACGCCCCGCCGACATCCGCCGCAAAAAATCGGTGGCTCAGTTCACCGTCACAGGCTTTGAGCGCATGCGCGCGACGGTTTCTCGCTCGGCCCGCTTGCAGCGCATCGGCGGCAGGTTGCGGTCCATCAGATCCATGTCCTCGAGCACCATCTCGCCCATCTTCTTGAAGGCGCTGTCGAGCGCGCCGGCGCGATGGGCCGAACGCAGAAAGCCCGGCAGGCGGCGAACCGGGTGGTCGAGCGGCAGCGGCTCTTGCGGAAAGACGTCGCTGGCCGCCACGATATGGCCGCGTGCGACGGCTGCCATCAGTGCATCGAAATCGACGACGCCGGCCCGGCTCAGGAGGATGAAGGCGGCGCCAGGGCGCATGCGGGCAAAGGCCTTTTCGCCGAGGAAGCCTTCGTTCTCGCTGGTGACCGCGGCGACGACGAAGACGAAGTCGCTGTCGCCGAGAACCGTATCGAGCGACGCGGGCTCGACGCCGTTGTCCCTCAGGATCGAGGCCGGCATCCAGGGATCGAAGACGCGGATCCTGGCACGGAAACCGGAGAGCACGCGGTTCAGCGCCTTGCCGAGATCACCGAAGCCGATGATGCCGATGTCTGAGCCGGAGAGGAGCCGCGCCGAGCGGTTGCCGTCGCCGCCCCAGAGTTCGTGCCCCTCGCGGAAGGCAAGGTCGGCGTCGACGACACCGCGGGCGATGTTGAGCGCCATGGCAAGGCCGAGTTCGGCGACCGGCTCGGCAAAGACCTGGCCCGTGGTCACCACATGGATGCCGCGTTCGAACAGCACCTCGTAGGGCATGTTGTTGATCAGGTTGCTCTCGACATTGAGGATCGCCCTGAGCTGGCCCATGCGCTGGAGCGTAGCGTGATCGAGCGGCGGCTGGCCGATGATGTAGCGCGCTTCAGCCAGAACCGCGTCGCCGACCCCGGCGATATCGTCCGGGTCGGCTTCGACGATCCGGTAGCGCTGGTGCAACTCCTTCAGTGCTTCCGGCGTGAAGATGAGGTCGAGCGTGCGTGGCGCGGGCGCGCTGATGGCAAGCGGTCTCGTATCGGGCATGGTTCCTCCCACGGCGTGTTTCCCTCAATCCTAGCCGATCAAAGGATAAAGACACGCAGCAATTCAAGGTGCTGCAGCAACCTTTGCACGCCTGAGCACGTCACGCGGCGCTATGGTCGGAGGCCCCTCCGCTTGTACGGTCAGACTGGGAACAAGTTCGCGTCTCGCCAGGCGGCATGGTCCTCAAGGCGGCAGGCTCGCGAGGAGCCCGCCAGGCGCCTTGGCGCGCCTCTTCAATAGCCGAGACCGCGTTTCTGGCGGTAGAGCGACGGCGGCAGACCGCTGCCCTGGAAGACCGGACCATCGCCTCGGCGGCAATTGTAGATCGTGTCGTAGACGGGACCGCCGCGCGCTGACGATTCGAACGGATAGTTGCGGTCGACGAAGGTCTGTTCGCAGACCGTCTGGTCGTTGCCGCCATTCAACGGATCCATCTGGCGCACGCCGGGCAGGTCCCGGTAGCTCTGTGCCGGTGCCGGGATGGCGGAGAGCCCCAGTGTCAGCGTGAGGGCCGAAAGGGCGAGGGCGGGGCGAAGAGAGGTCATTGCAGGACTTTCGAACGGGCGACCGTCGGGCGGGATACGGTAACGGTATCGCCGGCGCCAAACTTGCGCTATAGGCCACACCACTTCGTTTGATCTGGGGATTTTCGATGCCGAATGCAATACGGGTCCATGAAGGCGACATTTCCGCAGCCGATGCCGCGCGCTATCGAGGCGCGATCGCCATCGACACCGAAACGCTTGGTCTCATCCCCCGCCGTGACCGTCTCTGTGTGGTGCAGCTTTCGCCGGGCGACGGCACGGCCGATGTGATCCGCATCGCCGCCGGGCAGAAGGAGGCACCGAACCTCGTCGCCATGCTCGCCGATCCGGCCCGCCAGAAGATCTTCCATTTCGGCCGCTTCGATATTGCCGTGCTGTTCCACACCTTCGGGGTGACGACGACTCCGGTCTTCTGCACCAAGATCGCCTCGCGGCTGACGCGGACCTATACCGACCGCCACGGCCTCAAGGACAATCTCAAGGAAATGCTCGACGTCGACATTTCCAAGCAGCAGCAGTCGTCCGACTGGGCGGCGGATATCCTGTCGCCGGCGCAGCTCGAATATGCGGCTTCCGATGTCCTGCACCTGCACGCGCTGCGCGACAAGCTGACGGCACGCCTGATCCGCGATGGTCGCATGGAGCACGCCGATGCCTGTTTCGCTTTCCTGCCGACGCGTTGCAAGCTCGACCTGCTTGGCTGGGACGAGACGGACATCTTCGCTCACAGCTAGTCCGTGAGCGCGATTTCGTGATGGCTTCGCTTGGCCTCGGCTCGCGCGGGTGTCAGGGCGTGATGTACAGAACGACGGCATAACGCGCCGCCTTGCCGATCGTGACGAACAGTAGGAACAGCGGCAGCGACATGCGCAACAGGCCCGCGACCAGCGTTAGCGGATCGCCGATGACGGGCAGCCAGGAGAGCAGCAGCACCGGTTGGCCGTAGCGGGCAAAAAGCGCCTCCGCTTTCTGACGGTTTGCTGCGGAAACCGGAAACCAGCGCCGCCCTTCGAACCGGATGAGAAAGCGCCCCAGCGCGAAATTGACGACGGCACCGAGCACGTTGCCGAGTGTCGCCGCAACGAAGAGCGCGGGGCGACCGGTCTCTCCGTGCAAGGCGGCAGCAACGACTGCGGCTTCCGACATGCCGAAGAGCAGCGTCGCTGACAGGAATGCGGCGGAAAAAACGCCGGCAAGAATTCCGAAATCCAGGATCAGCTCCTGTCCGTATGGCCGAGATCGCGCTCCGGCTCGATGATGTCGCGGATGCGCTGCTTCAGTTCCTTGGGGCCGGGGAAACCGCCGTCGCGCTTGCGTTCCCAGATGAGCGCGCCATCGACGCGGATCTCGAAGTTGCCGCCGGTGCCGGGAATGAGCGCCACTTCGCCGAGCGACTGCCCGAAGGTCTGCAGCAGTTCCTGCGCCATCCAGCCGGCGCGCAGGAGCCAGTTGCACTGGGTGCAATAGAGGATGGTGATGCGCGGCTTCTGGTCCATCGGATTGGTCTCGGACGTGTGTCGGGCGGCGACCATACCGGCGGCGCCGGGCGGAAACAACTGCGTCGTCGCGCCTCACGCGCTCACGCCGTACTCACATAATTGTCAACTTATTTAGTCATGTTTTTATCGGCCTGCAGCTTGCTTTGAGAACGCGCCGCGGCGAGAGAATGCGGCATTGCACAAATTGTCGCACCCAACCGCCGGAGAGGCCATTCATGACCGACGTCACCGCTTCCAGTTCCCGCCCGCGTTCCATCCTGCCGGCTCTGGAAAAGATCTATCTGCCGCTCGACACATCAGCCGAAACGCTGCTGCGTGTGCTTGCCGGTGTGCTGCTTGCGGTTCACGGGTTCGGCAAGATCACCGATCCCTTTGGTGCGATCGGCATGGTCGAGGGCCTCGGCTTCTATCCTGGCGTCTTCTGGTCGCCGCTGCTCGCCGCGACAGAATTCTTCGGCGGCATTCTGATTGCGATCGGCCTGCTGACGCGCCCGGCTGCCTTTGCCGGTATGATCGTTCTGCTCGTCACCGTCTACTTCCACGGCATCGTGCAGGGTGAGGGGCTTTTCGGCGCCGAGAAGTCCATTCTCTGGGCGGCGATCCTGTTTTTCTTCGCCATCCGCGGCGCCAACAGCCAGTCGGTCGACGCCAAGCTTGGCAAGCAGTTCTGATCGATCGAACGATTGTCAGGGAAACGGGGAGGCGGTGGAAACCGGCCTCCCCGTTTTGTATTGCGCCATGGTATGCCCACGCCGCCGGCCTGTCTTCAGGCGCTTTCCTTCGCCGTCACGCTGCGGATAGTCATGCGATGGACCTTGCCCGACCGGTCCTGCCAGTCGATCGACTGGCCGACGGAAAGGCCGATCAGCGCCGCGCCAACGGGCGTCAGAACCGAAATACGTCCGGCCTCGATATCGGCCTCGCCGGGGTAGACGAGCGTTACCTGCTTGGCAAAGCCATTGTCCGCCTCGAAGGCGACGGTGGAGCCCATCTGCACGCTGTCGGCGGGCAGTGCGTCCGGCGCGCCGGTGCGGGCCCGGTCGAGCTCGGAGAGCAGCGCTTCGGCCACGTCCGGCACGCGGTCGAGCGCGGAGGAAGCCAGCGCCGTCAGCCGCTTGTGGTCCTCAGCGTTGATGATGATGGAGGGAAGTTTCTTGCGGGATGCCGTCATGATGTGACCTGCCGTGTTCGGCCGTGTTCGGCCGTGGCGCCCACGGGCGCACTCGGAATAGATTGTCTGGGAATTCGGCGCTCGTTCAGCCGCGTTCAGAAATTTCTTCTGCGGACGCGAAAGGCTCCCCTTACCCGGAGAGCGCACACGTCCGGGCTGGGGTCAGGTTCCTGCGATCGGGCACACCCGGAAGCAGTGATATGAAGAAGTCGTCGACATCATGATGCCCCGAAAGTCGGAAAGTTTGGCCGGGAAGTCAAGACCCGCGGCGGACGCGGCAAAGCGCAGGGCGGATCATCGCGCCTCTTGAACGACGGCCGCGCTCGTGGTCAATCTCGATTTGCGACGGCAATGGGAAGGTGACGATGCGCGTATTGGTGGTTGAAAACATGGCGAAGACCGAACTCGGCCAGGTCGGCACGGCACTTCGCGAAGTCAAGGCGCAGATCGAGATCCACCGCGCCTATCTGGGTGATCCCGTGCCTGAAACGCCTGACGGCTACGATGGGCTCGTCGTGCTTGGCGGCGAACAGAGCGCGCTCGACGATGCCGCCTATCCCTATCTGCCCGATCTCGCCGCATTGATGCGCGCCTTCGGCGAAAGTGGGCGCTCGGTGCTCGGCATCTGCCTCGGAAGCCAACTTCTTGCGCGCGCCTATGGCGCGGAAAACCTGCTGGGCGCCGCCAAGGAGTTCGGCTGGTGCCGGGTGGAGGTGCGCCGCGAAGGCGCTGAGGACCCGGTGCTTTCCAGCGTCGGCGACAGCTTCCCGATTTTCCAGTGGCACGGAGATACCTTCACCCTGCCCGAGGGCGCCGTTCATCTCGCCGAAAACGCCGTCACCACGCATCAGGCCTTCCGCATCGGCCGCGCCGCCTATGGCACCCAGTTTCATTTCGAGGCGGACACGCACCTCGTCGAGGACTGGAACCGGGCCTTCCCGGACACGATCAACCGGCTCGACCCCACCTGGCTAGCCCGCTATCGCGAGCACGCCGCCCGCCACGGCCGGGAGGCCGATGCCGCGGGCCTGGCGTTGGCGCGCGCCTGGGTCGCGACGATCGTCCGCCAGGATGGCGCATCGAGGACCGCGGATCCGGTACTGGAGGAGATGGACGGATGAGCGAAGCATTCAACGGCGGCTGCTTCTGCGGCAGGATTCGCTACCGGCTGAAGGCGGCGCCGATGTTCGTCAATTGCTGCCACTGCAGCGATTGCCAGCGCCAGGTCGGCAGCGCCTTCGTCGTCAACGGCGTCATCGAGCGCGACAACATCGAGCTTGTCGAGGGCGAGCCAGTCGTCGTCACGCTCCCCACCGACAGTGGCCGCCCGCACGACGTCTATCGCTGTGCCGCCTGCCAGACGGCGCTCTGGAGCGATTATGGCCGCCGTGGCTGGCTCTCCTTCCTCCGCATCGCGAGCCTTGACCGCCCATCGGATTTCCCGCCGGACGCCCATATCTTCACCCGCTCCAAGGTTAAGTGGCTGTCGCTCGAAGGCGGCGCCCCGGCCTTCGAGATCTATTACGACATGAAGACGATGTGGCCGGCCGAAAGCCTGGCGCGGCGAGAAGCGGCAGAAGCAAGGGCTGGGGCGTGACCGCGAGCGAACGCGACAAGATGGCGGCCGGGCAATGGTATTCGTGCCTCGACGCCGAACTGGAGGCGCTGCGGTTGATCGCGCGTGTCGCGGTGCACCAGCACAACACCGTGGCGCCAGCCGAGCGCGGAAGCATGGCGCCGGCGCTGCGCGCGCTGTTCGGCGCGGTTGCCGATGATGTCTTCATCGAGGCGCCGTTCCATTGTTCCTACGGCATCAACACAAGCCTCGGCGCCCGCGTCTATCTCAACGCCGGTTGCACGATTCTCGACAGCGGCCGCGTGGCGATCGGCGACGGCACCATGCTGGGTCCGAACGTGCAAATCTACTGCGCCGATCACCACAGGGATGCGGTGCTTCGCAGCCAGGGCCTCGAGGTTGCCAAGGCGGTGACGATCGGCGCCGATGTCTGGATAGGCGGCGGCGCCATCATCCTCGGCGGCGTGACGATCGGCGATGGCGCGATCGTCGGTGCGGGCTCGGTGGTGACGAAGGACGTGGCGGCCGGCGCCGTCGTTGCCGGCAATCCGGCCCGCCTGCTGCCGCGGGCAGCGAACTCAATGCTTTAGACCTTTTCAAGGAGTATTTCTCATATGGCCGATGCGACGAGAGCGATCCATGTCCGCCCGGCGCGGCCCGACGATGCGCCGGCGCTCACAGCCTTCCTGAACGAGATCATCGAGATCGGCGGCACCACTGCCCATCAGACGCCGTTCACGCCGGAGAGCTTCGTGGCGCACTATCTCGCCGGCCCAGGCTTCGTTTCCTGCTTCGTCGCCGAGGATGAAACCGGCGCGCCCTGCGCCTTCCAGGCGCTGGACCGCTGGGACGGCATACCCGCGGACTGGGCCGACATCGGCACCTTCTCGCGCCCCGGCAACAAGGTGCGCGGCGCCGGCACCGCGCTCTTCGAAGCCACTTGCGACTACGCCCGTTCGATCGGCCTCAAGGCGCTCAACGCCACCATCCGCGCCGACAATACGGGCGGCCTCACCTACTATGGCAAGATGGGGTTCACCGACTACAAGGTCGACAAGGCCGTGCCGCTGGCCGATGGCCGGCCGGTGGATCGAATCTCGAAGCAATATGTGCTTTGACGGGCGCGCAAGCACTCGCTGACGCGTCACCTCCACCCAGTTGCTATTGTCAGGCTTGATCGGAGGATCCAATCCCGGACCGGGCAACGACGCCCCGGTATTTGAACGCCGCCCCCAGGCAGTCGGCGGGCATTGTCTGGTACGGCAGGGCGGGCCTTCGTCGACCGCAAAGCGATATGCAACGCAAACCCAAACCAAAAAGGGCGACCCGAGGGCCGCCCTTTCAAACGTAGAGGTGTGCTCCGGCGCTTATTCGTCGCCCATCTTGAGCGCGGCGATGAAGGCTTCCTGCGGGATCTCCACCTTGCCGAACTGGCGCATGCGTTTCTTGCCGGCCTTCTGCTTTTCCAGAAGCTTGCGCTTGCGGGTGGCGTCGCCGCCGTAGCACTTGGCGGTCACGTCCTTGCGGAGCGCCGAGATGGTTTCGCGGGCAATGACGTTGCCGCCGATCGCCGCCTGGATCGGGATCTTGAACATGTGCTTCGGGATAAGCTCCTTGAGCTTCTCGCACATTTCGCGGCCGCGCTTTTCCGCCGCCATCCGGTGCACCATCATCGACAGCGCATCGACCGGCTCGCCGTTGACGAGGATCGACATCTTCACAAGATTGCCTTCCTTGTGCTCGGTGATCTGGTAGTCGAACGAGGCATAACCCTTGGAGATTGACTTCAGTCGGTCGTAGAAATCGAAGACGACTTCGTTGAGCGGCAGGTCGTAGGTCAGCATCGCGCGGGTGCCAACGTAAGTCAGCTCGATCTGGATGCCGCGACGGTCCTGGCAGAGCTTCAGGATGCCGCCGAGATAGTCGTCGGGCGTCAGGATCGTCGCGCGGATCCACGGCTCGTGGATTTCCGCGATCTTGACGACGTCGGGCATGTCGGCCGGGTTGTGCAGCTCGCGCTCCGAGCCGTCGGTCATGAACAGCTTGTAGACCACCGAAGGGGCCGTCGCGATCAGGTCGAGGTCGAACTCGCGCTCCAGGCGTTCCTGGATGATTTCGAGGTGCAGCAGCCCGAGGAAGCCGCAGCGGAAGCCGAAGCCGAGCGCTGCCGAGGATTCCATTTCGAACGAGAACGACGCGTCGTTGAGGCGCAGCTTGCCCATGGCCGAGCGCAGGTCCTCGAAGTCGGCGGCATCGACCGGGAAGAGGCCGCAGAACACGACAGGCTGGGCCGGCTTGAAGCCCGGCAGGGCTTTGGCGGTCGGGCGCTTGTCCTCGGTGATGGTATCGCCGACGCGGGTGTCGGCCACTTCCTTGATCGAGGCGGTGATGAAGCCGATCTCGCCCGGGCCGAGCGCATCCATCGCCACCATCTTCGGCGTCAGCACGCCGACGCGCTCGATCGTGTACTTGGCGTCGGTGCCCATCATGCGGATGGTCATGCCCTTCTTGAGCGTACCGTCGATGATGCGCACGAGAACCATGACGCCGAGATAGGTGTCGTACCAGCTGTCGACGAGCAGTGCCTTCAACGGCGCCGCGTCGCCGCCCTCGCTCTTCGGCGCCGGCAGCTTGGTGACGATAGCTTCGAGCACATCGGGAATGCCGAGGCCGGTCTTTGCCGAAATCAAAACCGCGTCCGAAGCGTCGATGCCGATCACTTCCTCGATCTGCTCCTTGATGCGGTCGGGTTCGGCCGCCGGCAGGTCGATCTTGTTGAGCACGGTGACGAGCTCGTGATTGTTGTCGATCGCCTGGTAGACGTTGGCGAGCGTCTGGGCTTCCACGCCCTGGGACGCGTCGACGACGAGCAGCGAGCCTTCGCAGGCCGACAGCGAGCGCGAGACTTCGTAGGCGAAGTCGACGTGGCCGGGGGTGTCGATGAGGTTCAGCACATAGGTCTCGCCATCATTGGCCTTGTAGTGCAGGCGCACCGTCTGGGCCTTGATGGTGATGCCGCGCTCGCGCTCGATATCCATGCTGTCGAGCACCTGCTCGGACATCTCGCGTTCGGCGAGACCGCCGGTGGACTGGATCAGCCGGTCGGCAAGCGTCGACTTGCCGTGGTCGATGTGGGCCACGATCGAGAAGTTGCGGATATGCGAAAGGGGCGTTTTCGAAGATGTTGTGCTCATGGGCCGCATATAGCAGTGCCTTCAACCGCCGCAAAGCGGGAAATGAAGGCTTCGTTCACTATAAATCGGCCTATTCGGCGCTCGCTTCCGCATCGACGAGCGCGCCGGCATTCGGCACCTGCGCGCTCCTGATCTCGAAGCTCTCGCGCTCGGCCGCCGGCACCTCGTCACGTTTCCTCAGTCTCAAGAGCACGAAGAACGCATAAAGGGCGGCAACGACCATCGCCGCATAGATGAAAGTGCGCTGTCCGAAGACCGGTGTCAGCAGCGTTACCAGCATCGGCACGACGGTCGCGGCGATCGACCAGGCGACCAGCATGGTGCTGGCAAGCGGCACGAAATCGGCGGGATCCGTGCGATCGTTGGCATGCGCATTGGCGATCGAATAGACGGTCTCGACCGCCCCGGCGAACAGCGCAAAGACCAGCATCAAGAGGATCAGATTGCTGAACGACGCCGAAAGCGCGAAGAAGCCGGCGGTAAGGATCAGCAGGCAGGTGCCGATCAGCACCAGGCGGCGGTCGATCCGGTCCGACAGCGTTCCCATCGGATATTGGATGGCGATCAGGCCGAACTGCATGACGAACATCAGGTTGGCGACGTCGCTCTGGCTGACGTCGTTGGCGGCCGCATAGATCGGCGTGAAGCCCTGTACCACCATCGAAAGGCCGCCGGCGGCGAGCACGCCGATGAAGGCGACGGGGGAATTGCGCCAGACCATGGGGATGTCGATGCTGACCTTGGCGGGGGCCGGTGGCGTCGGCAGCCGCGTCAGCCCGATCGGCAAGAGCGCGAGTGCCGTGAAGAAGATGGTGACGAGCGGTGGCAGGTTGCCATCGGCCGGAATCTGCCCGAACAGCCAGGCACCGGTGCCGAGCCCGATGACATAGGCCATGTAGAACAGAGCCATGGCCTTACCGCGCCAGTGGTTCTCGCTCGCATGGTTGAGCCAGCTCTGGGCGATGATGAAGTTGGTGTTGCCGGACGCGCCATAAAGGCCGCGGGCAAGCACCCACAAAAGCGGATGCATGCCGAGCGCGATCGTCAGGGCCGACAGGATGACGAGTGCCATCGAGCAGGAGAAGGCGCGGGCATGGCCGACGCGACGGATCATCGGTCCGGCGATGACACAGCCGACCAATCCACCGAAGGCGATCATCGTCACGGCGGCACCTGGTACCCAGTCCGGTGCGTCGGAACGCGTCAGCGCAAAGGGCACATAGGCGAGCATCATGCCGTTGCCGATCGCCACCGCCGTCATCGAGGCGACGATGCTGGCGATCGAGGTCAGCGAGGAGGGCTGCTTAGTCATGTCCAACCTGTCGATGGAGGCGCACGGGATAGGTGCACTGGGCGTGATCGATGAGAACTATCTAAAGTATTGAAGTGTAAGCTTTTCTCGTTTGTGCTCGCGAAACAGCCACGATAGCCGAAAGCCCTGTGTCGCGCTGTCGCCAAAGCGGCATCGCATGCCCGTATTTTCAGTCTGTCTGCGTCTTGACTCCATTATATGAGAAATGCAATCTCAAATAATGGAAAACGCTATCGACCCCCTCGAACATGCCATCGGCGAGCGCATTCGCACTCTGCGCAACCAACAGAACCTGACGCTGGACGAGCTCGCCGCCAGTTCCGGCGTCAGTCGGGCTATGATCTCGCGCATCGAGCGCGGCGAGGCGAGCCCGACAGCCCAGCTTCTCGCCAAGCTCTGCAGCGCGCTCTCAACCACGCTCTCCGCGCTTTTCGCCTTCGAAACGCAGGAGGCGTCGCCGCTTGCAAGGCGTGCGGAACAACGACTCTGGCGCGATCCGGAATCCGGCTATCTGCGTCGCTCCGTTTCGCCGGACGGTCTCGGCTCGCCTGTCGATATCGTCGAGGTCGAGTTTCCGCCGGGCGCCCGCGTGGTATTCGAGCGGCAGCCATCGGACCGGGGCATCACCCAGCATCTCTGGCTGTTCTCCGGGCGACTCGAAATGACGACCGAATCCGGCTCCCATTCCCTTGGGCCAGGCGACTGCCTGTTCATGGGGCTGGAACACGGCCACATCTTCCACAACCCCCACGATGAGCCGGCTCACTATGCCGTCGTCCTCTGCCGCACCAAGGTTTGACCATGTCCGATATTCAGATCCGTCTGCTCGATGAAGCCCAAGCCCGCGAGTCCATGCCGGCGCTTGCCGAGGTGCTTTCCGATTGCGTCGAGGGCGGCGCATCGGTCGGCTTCATGCAGCCCTATCCGCCGGAAAGCGCGCTTGCCTACTGGCGCGGTGTCGTTGAGGCCGTCGCTGCGAACGAAACGCTGCTGATGGTGGCGGAGGAGGCCGGCCGCATCCTCGGCACCGTGCAGGTGGGTGTCGCGCAGATGCCGAACCAGCCGCACCGCGGCGACCTGAAGAAACTGCTCGTGCATCGCGACGCGCGTGGCAAGGGCCTGGCGCGCGGGCTGATGGAGGCGGTCGAGCGCGAGGCCGCATCGCGCGGCAAGACGCTGCTGGTGCTCGATACGGCGACGGGAAGCGATGCCGAGGCGATCTATCCGCGCCTGGGTTGGGAGCGCGTCGGCGTTATCCCCGACTATGCGATGTGGCCGGAAGGCGGCCTCTGCGCCACCACGTTCTTTTACAAGCGCATTGCGGCTTAGCGGCATCTATTGCGTCTCACGATGCCCCTCACCCTAACCCTCTCCCCGCTCGCGGGGAGAGGGGACGTGCCCGTTCGCAACGCTGCCGAGCGGAGCTATGGCCCTTCAACGGTCCTGTTGTCGAGGCGAGCGGTCACCGCTCCTTCGCCCCGGCTCTGCGGCGAGAAGGTGGCCGGCAGGCCGGACGAGGGCCGGTTGCCAACCCTAAAACCTGGGGTAGGGTACCGGCACCCATCTGTTGCCTCTTCAGGATACCCCCCATGCGCATCTTTTACACAGAGGACCACAAGCTCCGCGACGCCAAGACCGAGCTTTTCGGCGGTGAACTCGTACCGCCCTTCGAAGCGCCGTTTCGCGCCGAGTGGATCCTGGCAGCAGTAAAGGAAGCGGGCTTCCACGATGTTGCAGCACCCGAGCGCCACGATCTCGAGGTCGCGCTCAAACTGCATGCGCCTGACTATCTCGCGTTTCTCCAAACCGCCTGGTCCCGTTGGGTTGCCGACGGTTACCGCGGCGAGGCGATCCCGGCCTGTTTCCCGGCGCGGCGTATGCGCCAGCATCCACCGAGAGATATCGACGGTGCGCTCGGTTATTATTCCTTTGCGGCGGAAACGGCGATCACCGAGGGGACCTATGCCGCCGCCCGTGCGGCGGTGGATTGCGCCATCTCGGCCGCCGACCACATCCACGCCGGCAACCATGCCGCCTTCGCGCTCTGCCGCCCGCCCGGGCATCATGCGGCGATCGATCTCTATGGCGGCTATTCCTTCATCAACAACGCTGCTTGCGCCGCCCAACGCCTAAGGGATCACGGCGCGCAGAAGGTCGCCGTGCTCGACGTCGATTTCCACCATGGCAATGGCACCCAGGATATCTTCTACGAGCGCGGCGACGTCTACTTCGCCTCGCTGCATGGCGACCCGGTCGAAGCCTTCCCGCATTTCCTCGGATTTGCCGATGAGGAAGGCGCCGGCGAGGGGCTGGGCACGACCCGGAACTATCCGCTGCCGCGCGGCACGCGGTTTGACGCCTGGTCGGCGGCGATGGCCGACGCGCTGTCCCGCATCGAGGCGTTCGGTGCCGAGGCCCTGGTCGTCTCGCTCGGCGTCGATACCTTCGAGCGCGACCCGATTTCGTTCTTTCGGCTGAAGTCTGACGATTATCTGCGCATGGGCGAAGCGTTGAAGCGTGCCGGCCTGCCGGTCGTCGTCTGCATGGAGGGCGGTTACGGCGTGCCGGAAATCGGCCTCAACGTCGCCAATGTGCTGACTGGCATTTCCAGCTAGGGATCAGGCAATCGGAAAATGCGTTTACCGCTATTGACCTCAACCTTACTTGAGGTCGTACGACTGCTCTCGTTCAAAAAGAGATGAGAGGAAAAGAGCTATGAGCAATCAGTCAAATCGCGTGGCGCCACTTTACCGCATCAACAAATACACCGTGCCGGTGGAAGCACGGCAGCAATTCGCCGAACTGGTCGACAAGACGTTGGCTGTCATCCGCAAGCAGGACGGTTATGTGAAAGACCTGTTCCTGGAACAGCACGCCGGTCCCGGCCAGTTCGATTTCATCACCATGATCGAATTCGCGAGTGCTGACGTCGCGCCCAAGGTCGCAGCCGCGCTCATCGAATTCGACCGCCAGCTCGGTCTCGATCGCGAAGCGCTAATGAAGACGCTTGGCATCCGTACGGACTTCGCCAGCTACCGGGCTTTCGGCGGGTTGGCTGCCTAAGAAGGAAAAGGCCAGGCAGTCAGCCGGGCCTGTTCATGCAGTCTGTGCGAACGCGCGTCAGGAAACGAAGAACGTCGACAGGCCTTGGCCGGCGGCAAAGGCCATATAGGCAAGCACGGTGAAATAGACGGTCGTCGCGATCAGGAAGAGATAGCCGCCCGCCACCATCAGCCCATCGCGCTGGATGATGCCGAGCGAGAGCAGCAGGATCGCGATCCCCGGCAGGGTGTTCGACAGCGGAATGAGCCCGAGCGGGAACATCAGGAGGATGCCGCCGGCCATGATCATCAGGCCGTTGAAGCGGTTCATCATGATGCCCTGCGTCAGGAAGCCCAGGCGCGGCCGCACATAGCGGTCGAGCTTGGAGACGATGCTTGCCCCCTTCTGCAGGGTCGGAACCAGCTTCTCGGTCTCGATCTTGCGGTCGAGAATGCGCCGTGGCACCCAGGGCAGCCGGTTGAGCGTGATCGATACGGAGATCAGGATGATTGCCGCGCCGAAAACGGTGCTGACACCCGGGATCGACACCGGCAACAGGAACGGCAGCGTCAGAAGGGCACACAGCAGCAGGAACCCCTGTTCGCCGATCTCGGTCATCAGCTCGCGCAGCGTGATCGTCTCGCCGCGAATAGAGGCAATCATGCCGTTGAGCGTGTCGCTGAGACTGCGTTGCGTGTCGCCGAACTCGATTGCCATCAAATATTGCCTCGTTCTTATCAATGGGCGGCGTCTGAAGGCCGCTTATATGTTTTGGTCGCCTGGATGTCCGTCCTATCAAGGGCATGTGAAGGATCGGTTATAGTGTGGCCCGACTGGCACACCGAATCCGCGCAACACGGCAATTGCCGGTAAACCATGGCGTGATTGGGACGCCTCTTCATCTTCCTGCCGCAATCGCTAGTATGAAGCACTTTCGAGCACCAATGGGGACAACTGATTCCATGATCAAGAAATGCGCCATTCTGGCTGTCGCGGCCATCTATCTTTCGGGATGCACAACCACCGATCCCTATACGGGTGAGCAGAAGATGTCGAACACGGCCGGCGGCGCGCTGATCGGCGCGGGTCTCGGTGCTGCGACCGGTCTGCTCGTCGGCGGCAGTGCCGCAGGCCGGCGCGACTCCGCGCTCGTCGGCGCCGCGATCGGCGGTCTCGGTGGCGGCCTGATCGGCAACTACATGGACAACCAGGAAGCGGAACTGCGCGCCCAGCTTCAGGGCACCGGCGTCTCGGTCACCCGCGCCGGCGACCGCATCATCCTCAACATGCCGTCCAACATCACGTTCGCGACCGACCGCGACCAGGTGATCCCGGCCTTCTACGACACCCTGAACTCGGTGGCGATCGTGCTGCGCAAGTTCAACAAGACGATGATCGACGTCGACGGTCACACCGACGCCACCGGCAGCGCCTCGTACAACCAGGGCCTCTCCGAGCGCCGCGCCGCTTCGGTTGCCAACTATCTGGCTGGCCAGGGCGTCGACCAGCGCCGCATGTCGGCGATGGGCTACGGCAAGGAGCGCCCGATCGCTTCCAATTCGAGCGAAGCCGGCCGCGCGCAGAACCGCCGCGTCGAAATCTCGATCGCGCCGATCAAGGCCTGATTGGCCGAGATCGACCGCCTGCAATCGAAGGGTCGCGCCGCAAGGCGCGGCCTTTTTCATGCTTGCTTGAAACTGTAGCGCAGCAGGCGCCCCATGCGGCGCAGCATGGGAATCACACTGACGAACTGGACCGCAATTCGCGCCATCGGCGACATGCGCGCGATCTGCGCGGCATCGTAGTCGTGGATGTCTTCGAGCAGCGTCAGCCCCGGCACGTCCCGTTCCAGCGCCCCTGCGTCCTCTATCCCCCAGCGCAACTCCGCACCCGTCGCGCGCAAAGACGGGTTGAAACGCAGAAGCTCGATACCGAGATGGCTATAGGCGTCGAAGACGATCTCGCCACCGGCAAGGCAGGTGACGACCCGCCGCATGAGATCGCGCACTTCCTGGTCGTGAAGATAGGGCAGTACCCCCTCGGCGACGATAATCGCCGGCCGGTCGTCAGGGATGCGGTCGATCCAGTCCCGCTCGGTAATGGATGAGGCGATCGTAGTGCAGCCGACACGATCGGCGAAGAGCTGCTGGCGCAAGGCGATCACGTCGGGAAAGTCGACGTCGAACCAGGCGACGGAGGAGGGCGGATCGAGCCGCAGGATCCGCGTATCGAGGCCGCAGCCGAGGTTGAGCACGACCGCATCCGGATGGCTCTCGATGAAAGCGCGGGTCCAGCGGTCGAGCAGATAGGCGCGCATCGCGATGCCGATCGTCATGTCGTGACCGACATCGGGCGCCTTCGCCTTGCCGTCGAGGCGTCGCATCAGCTCGGCGGCGAAGCGGTCGTGCAGGAGAGAATCGGGCAGCGCGCTTTCCGCAGCCTTCGCCCGGAGCGTGATCAGCAGCGTTTCCCGCACGCCATGAAGGCCGATGCCCTCGGCTTCCATCGTTCCCTCCCGGCGGCGCCACGTCGAACGCGCTAGCGGTGCCGCTGTGTCTGGCAGCGACCCGCCGTGGTTTTCGGCGGGCCGCATTAGTCGATGGCCTAGGCCGTCGTTCGTCTTGCGCGCCGTACACGCCTGGCCGTCAGCAGCGCCAGCGCCGGCAGCAGCGCAAACAGGCCGAAGAGCCAGGTCGTCGCCAGCGCCACGCCGCCTTCTGCCGATGACTCGATCCCGGCGAGGTTGGCCGTCAGTCCGGCCAGCGCTGCGCCGAGTGCGGCGGCAAAGAGCTGGACAGTGGTGATCGAACTCGAGGCCTTCTCCGCTTCGCCCTCCGGCGCGAACTCGTAGACAGCGGTAACGATATGCGGCCAGGCAAAGCCCATTCCGAAGCCGACCGCGACAATGCCTGCGCAGAGTGGCGCCGCGATGACCAGGAACTCCGCGCCCGCCATCGGCATGAACAAGGCGATCAGGGCCAGGCCGACGAAGCCGAGGGCCGGACCGGCAAAGATCGTCTGCTTCGCCCGTTCTCCGTGCCAATGGGCACTCGTCATCGATCCCGCCGTCCAGCCGATCGACATCAGCGCTGCGATATAGCCGGCCACCAGCGGTGACAACCCATGCAGTTCCTGCAGCAGATACGGCACATAGATTTCCGGCTGCAGGCCCACCATCAGCAGCGTGATCGTAGCATAAAGGGCGGCCAGCGGGGAGGTGAGGGTGAAGCTGCCGGAGGGCAAGAGATTGCCCGCCGCGCGACGCTCGACCAACAGCAGGCTCAGGAACAGGAGGACCGCCGCGCCAACGCAGGCAATCTGCTCGAAGGCGACGGTGCGCGTGCTTGCAACCGATAGCGCGAGCACGATGCCGACGAGAAACAGGAGTTGCAGCAGGGGAAGCGGCGTACGCCCTTCATCGTTCGCCGCCTTGCGCGGAAGCGTGGAGAAGGCGAGTGCCGCAAGCAGCGCCGTCAGCGGCAGCAGTGACCAGAAGGCGACGCGCCAGGTGGAAAACTCGGCAAACATGCCGCCGATCGCAGGCCCGATCAAAGTCGCCGTTCCCCAGGTTGCCGAGATCAGGCCAATGGCGCGGGTCCAGAGTTCGGGCCGGAAGACCAGCCGGATCACGCCATAGGCCAGCGCATAGAGCAGGCCGCCGCCAAAACCCTGGATCGCACGGCCGGCAAGCAGGATGGTCATGGAGGGGGCCGTGGCGCAAAACAGCGTACCCAGGCCGAAGACAAGTGCGCCGATCGCATAGGCGCGGCCGGCGCCGACGGCACCAAGCAGCCGTGCCGACAGTGCGGCGCCGAGGATCGAGGCCGCGACGAAGACCGTCGTGCTCCAGGCATAATATTCGAGCCCGCCGATCTCGCGCACGATCGACGGCATGATCGTCGTCACCACATAGACGTTGAGCGCGTGCAGCGCGACGCCGCCGCTGAGCACGAGCGAATGCACGGCGTTATCGCCTGTCAGCAGCGCGCGCCAGCCGGTTTCCTGTTGGGGGGCGGGTGTTTTTTCAAGCATGTCAGTACCTCACGCGGGACACCACGGCGAACGCGCACCGGTCGATCCGGTTTCGGGTAATCGCGCTCGCTTCGGCGGTGCCGCTATGTCAGTGGAGCGCAGCCTCGCCAAAATGCGTGAGCTTGTCCGGGTTGCGCATGATGAAGATGTCGTTGACGTTTCCGTCGCCGTCATAGCCGAAGGCGACGGTTGCGGCGATCTCGTTTTTCGCTTCGTCCCGAAGCACGATGCCGCGGCCGCCATTGATGTCGCCGATCTCCCAGACGTAGTGCGCCCAGTATTCGGTAAGCCGATCGATGATGAAGGCGAGCACCGTCTCCTTGCCGGCGAGCACGCCGAGCACGGTCGCAACTTTGCCGCCGCCGTCGGCCGTCAGCTTCACGTCGGCGGAAAGCAGCGCCGAGAGACCGGCGACACTGCCGCCGTGGATCGCCTGGTGAAAGGCCGAGAGTAACGCGTCCTGGCGTTCCCGCGGCGTCTGGTGACGGGCCTTTTCGAGCCCGATGTTTGTCTTGGCGCGCGAGACCAGCTTGCGGGCGGCGGTCTCCTGCATGTCCAGGGTTTCGGCGACCTCGTCATAGGGCTGGCCGAAGATCTCGTGCAACAGGTAGGCCGCGCGCTCCTTCGGGGTCAGTCGCTCGAGCATCAGCAGGAACGCGGTTGTGAGCGAAGAAGTGAGCGCCAGCTTTTCTTCGGCATTGTCTTCGGCTGCCGTGTGGATCGGTTCTGGCAGCCAGGCGCCGACATAGTCGACGCGCTTGCGGTGTGCGGCCTTCAGGAGATCCAGGCAGCGCCGGGTGCAGGCAGTGGTCAGCCAGGCCGCCGGCGTGTCGATCGATGCCCGATCGACCTCCTGCCATTTCAGGAAGGTGTCCTGCACCGCATCTTCCGCATCGGCGCGCGAGCCGAGAATGCGGTAGGCGAGGCCGAGAAGGCGCGGACGCGCCTCCTCGAAGATCTGCATGTGCTGCCTGTCGTTCATGTCAGTGCCTCGAAATCTGGATGCGGTTCCAAAGGTTGATCATCGCCACCGTCGAGGTGATGACGCTGATTTCCTTCTCGCTGAAGTGCTGGCGCAGCTCGGCGCGGAGCGGCGAAAAATCGGTGCGGGGCTCAAGTTCGGTCAGCGCCTCGGTCCAGGCAAGTGCTGCCTTCTCGCGCGGCGAGAAATCATTGACCTGGTCCCAGACGATGATGCGGTCGAGCCGCTCGTTGCTCTCGCCCTCGGCGCGGGATTCCTTGGTGTGCATCTTCACGCAGAAGCCGCAGCGGTTGATCTGCGAGGCGCGCAATTGCACGAGATTGTGGATCGTCCGGTCGAGCCCGTGCAGGTCCATGGCCTTGTGCACATCGGCGAGCGCGCCGAGTACATCCGGGATTTCCTGTTCGTAGCGGACGGCTTTGGTATCGGTCATGGTCTCAACTCCATCGTTGTCGTGTTGCCTATGACCAATTGACGATCGACGCCGCACAGCTGTGACGCGGCTCCATGAATTTTCTCGCAGGACGCGAAGAAAAATGCATGAGCTGAATATTTTGAAGAAGTTTCAATAATTTGAGAGTCGCGATTTCTCGCGGTCATCCGGCTTTCGGTGGGTAGCTGTGCTCGCCGCCGCGAAAATCCGTGACCGTGTAGCAGCCGCCGCCATCGGCCGCGATCGCCGCGGCGCTGATCACTGCCTTTCCGTGTCCGCCGGGAATGTCGAGGATATAGGCCGGCTGGCAGAGACCGGAAACACGACCGCGTAACGTGGCGACGAGCGCCTGGCCTTCCTCGATAGACAGGCGGAAGTGGCTGGTGCCGGGGGCGAGGTCCGGGTGGTGCAGATAGTAGGGCTTGATCCGCGTCTCGACGAAGGCACGCATCAGGCCGGCGAGCACGTCCGGATCGTCGTTGACGCCCTTCAAGAGCACCGACTGGCTGACCATGACGATGCCGGCATCGATCAGCCGCGCCGAAGCAGCGCGCGCCTCGTCCGTCAGTTCGCGCGGGTGGTTGGCGTGAAGCGCGACATAGGTCGCCTTGCCACTGGCCCTCAGCGCCTCGATCAGGTCGGCGTCGATGCGCGCCGGCTCGACGACGGGGACGCGCGTGTGGAAACGAACGATTTTCACATGCGGGATCGGCTTCAGCCGTTCCATCAGTTCGCCGAGCCGCCGTGGCGACAGGATCAGCGGATCGCCGCCGGTGAGGATCACCTCCCAGATTTCTTCATGCGCAGCGATATAGGCGATCGCGGCGTCGAGCTCGGCCGGTGTCAGCGTGCCGAGGCCGTGCGGCCCCACCATCTCGCGGCGAAAGCAGAAGCGGCAATAGACCGGGCAGACATGCACGGCCTTCAACAGGACGCGGTCCGGATAGCGGTGGACGATGCCGGTGACCGGGCTATGCGGCTTGTCGCCGATCGGGTCCTCGCGTTCCTCAGGCAGCAGCGTCAGCTCGGCGGCATCGGGCACGAACTGCCGGGCGATCGGATCATGGGGATCGCTGGGGTCGATCAGGCCGGCGATCACGGGGCTGATCGCAACGGCATAGCGCTCGGCGACGGTGGCCACCGCCGCCTCCTCGGCTCTGTCGATAAGGCCGGCATCAACCAGCTCGCGCGCGGTTTTGATCGGGCGATGGACGTTCATGATCGCGTCTCCGGCACCGGCGCCCAGAGCACCTGGTCGATGCGCGACGCACCGGTTGCCAGCATCGCCAGCCGGTCGAAGCCGAGAGCGATACCGCTTGCCTCGGGCATGATGGCGAGCGCTGCCAGGAAATCTTCGTCGAGCGGATAGGTCTCGCCGTAGACGCGCGCCTTCTCGGCCATTTCCATCTCGAAGCGCCGGCGCTGTTCCGCCGCGTCAGTCAGTTCGCCAAAGGCATTGGCGAGCTCCACACCGCAGGCATAGAGCTCGAAGCGTTCGGCGACGCGCCGGTCGCGCGCCGCTGGCCGCGCCAGCGCTGCCTCGGCGGTCGGATATTCGTCGAGGATCGTCGCGCGGCCGAAGCCGAGATGCGGCTCGACCTTTTCCACGAGCACGCGGCTGAAGAGATCCGCCCAGGTGTCGTCATGGGCGACCCGAAGGCCGGCCGCGGTCATCTCCGCGGCGAGTTTCTCGCGGTCGGTTTCGCCGTCGGCGGCGATCGAGGCCAGCAGGTCGATGCCGGCAAAGCGCGCGAAAGCTTCTGCGACGCTCAGCCGCTCGGGCGTGGCGAAGGGATCGCAGATGTGGCCCTGGAAGGCGAATTGTCTGGTCCCGGTGGTCTCTGCGGCGAGCGCCAGGATCTCGGCGCAGTCGCGCATCAGCGCCTCGTAACCCTCGCCGGCGCGATACCATTCGAGCATGGTGAACTCAGGATGATGCAGCGGGCCGCGCTCGCGGTTGCGGTAGACATGGGCAAAGCAGGCGATGCGCTGTTCACCGGCCGCCAGCAGCTTCTTGCAGGCAAATTCCGGCGAAGTGTGCAGGTAGAGCGGGTGGCCGGAGCCGTCATGATCGAGCGCCTCTGTCGCGAAGGCGTGCAGATGCGCCTCGTTGCCGGGCGAGACCTGCAGCGTCGCGGTATCGACCTCGATGAAATCGCGCGTCTCGAAGAACCGGCGCAATGCCGATTGGATCCGGTTGCGGCCGAGAAGAAACGGGCGCCGGTCGGCATGGACATCGGGTGTCCACCAGGGTGAGGCATGCGACATGATCGGTTCAGTCCAGGCTTTCTTCGCGCAGATGCCGGCTCAGGCTGGCTATTTGCACGAAATTAGGGTAGTGGCGGCGCGAAATCCTTATTTTCGCGTCCTTCAGGGCCAGTGTTTCCGGCCCGCGGTGTCGCGCATACCTCTGTTACAAGGAAGACTAATGGTCAAGGTCATCGCTTCATCTGTCCGTAAGGGCAACGTTCTCGACGTCGACGGCAAGCTCTATGTCGTGCTTACCGCCCAGAACTTCCACCCGGGCAAGGGCACGCCGGTCACCCAGGTCGACATGCGCCGCATCTCCGACGGCGTGAAGGTCTCCGAGCGCTACCGCACGACCGAACAGGTCGAGCGCGCCTTCGTCGAAGACCGCGAACACACCTTCCTTTATGAAGATGCCGAAGGCTTCCACTTCATGAACCCGGAAAGCTATGACCAGCTGGTCATGAGCACGGACGATATCGGCGATCTCAAGGCCTACCTGCAGGAAGGCATGGCCTGCATTCTCTCGGTCCACGAAGGCCTGGCAATCGCCATCGACCTGCCGCGCCACGTGATCCTCGAAATCACCGAGACCGAGCCGGTCGTCAAGGGCCAGACGGCCTCGTCGTCCTACAAGCCGGCTGTCCTGTCGAACGGCGTTCGCACGCTCGTTCCGCCGCATATCCAGGCCGGCACCCGCGTCGTCATCGCGACGGAAGACGGCTCCTACGTCGAGCGCGCCAAGGACTGAGGCATAAGCCAGGTCAATTTGGAACGGGGACGGTAGCGACAGTTGCCGTCCCCGTTTTCGTATCGGCAGCTTCGATCAGCAACCACAAATTTAGGGAGCGCATTTCGAAAAACGGGTGCTAGGATGCCGCCGTCACACTGCTTCGTGTCACGAGAGGGCCTGCATGTTCCCACTGTCGCATATGATGAAGTCTTTCATTCGCAAGGGTCGCCTGACGGTGATCGACGCTGACGGCAAGCGCCACGTCTTTTCCGGGACGCCTGGGCCCGAGGTGACGATGCGCCTCACCGACAAGAAGCTCTACCGCAGCCTCGTCTTCAATGCGGAGCTCGCCGCCGGCGAAGCCTATATGGACGGCACCATGCGCTTCGAAGAGGGCTCGACCCTCAGGGATTTCCTGACGCTGTTTTCGATCAACCGGCTGTCGCTCGGCTCTTACCCGATCCAGAAGCTCCTGCGCGCGGTGAAGATGCGCTTCCGCAAGCGTCAGCAGGCAAATCCCAAGGGCAAGGCGCAGCAGAACGTCGCGCATCACTACGATCTCGGCAACGAATTCTACAAGTTGTTCCTCGACGAGAACATGCTTTACTCCTGCGCCTACTTTCGCGAGCCCAATGAAACGCTGGAGACGGCGCAGCGCAACAAGCTGAGGCTGCTTGCCTCCAAACTTTGCCTGGAGCCCGGCATGAAGGTGCTGGACATCGGCTGCGGCTGGGGCGATCTTGCGATGTACCTCGCGCAGCTCGCCGATGTTCAGGTGCTCGGCGTGACGCTTTCCAAGGAGCAGCAGGCGCTTGCTACCGAACGGGCGCGCAAGGCGGGCCTGTCGGACCGGGTGCGCTTCGAGCTCAAGGACTATCGCGATGTGCAGGGGCCGTTCGACCGCATCGTCTCGGTCGGCATGTTCGAGCATGTCGGCGTCCACCACTATGACGAGTTCTTCAAGAAGCTCAACGCGCTGATGCCGGATGATGGCCTGGCGGTGCTGCATTCGATCGGACACATGAGCCCGCCCGGCATGGCCAGTTCGTGGCTTCGCAAGTACATCTTCCCCGGCGCCTATTCGCCGGCGCTTTCGGAGGTCTTCGAGGTCGTCGAGCGCAACAGCCTCTGGGTTAGCGATCTCGAATTCCTGCGGGTGCACTACGCTACGACGCTTGCGCACTGGGGTGCGCGCTTCGAGGCGAACCGCGACAAGGTGATCGCCCTTTACGACGAGCGCTTTGCCCGCATGTGGGAGTTCTACCTGATCAGCGCCGAGATGATGTTCCGCACCGGCAGCCAGCTTGTCTTCCACATGCAGCTCTCGCGCTCGCGCGATGCCGCTCCGATCGTGCGCGACTACATCACCGATCGTCAGCGCGACTTCATGGCCCGCGAACAGGCGCTCGCGCTCAATCTTTAGAAAGGAGCAATCCCAGGAAAACCGCTACACGCTTTTCCTGGGATTGCTCTCATCGGCGGCATACCAGCGCAGCCGCTTGTAGTCGAAGCCGAACTCCAGCGTCGGCTTGACGATCGCGAAGAACGGCGAGAGGTCGAAATCGCGCGGCGTGTAGAGCGAGTGGTGCCGGATGTGCAGGATCTCCTCGCGGGAATAGGTCGAGGTGGCCGCGGCCCGCCCGGGCGCGCGCGTGACTTCGGGAAGGATCGGATAGCGGATCTGCTCGAAGGCGGCCGCAATCAGCGTCGAGCAGATCGCCCGCGTCGGATCGCCCGAGCCGAAGGCTAGCAGGCGGCGGCGCCAGCGCACCGGCACCGGCGGTGTCGGCATGAAGTAGCGCAGCATGTCGAGAATGTTCTTCAGGTCATACTTCATCCCCAGCCGCGAGATCATGAAGCCGACGAGCGCCGTGCGATCATCCGGCGTCAACGCGATCGGCCGGCAAATCCGCGTGTTGAAGGATGCATATTTCTTCAGCGGCACCGCGACGCAGCCCTCGCCGATATTGACCTCGATGAGCTGCGGCCGTTCGATCACCGGCAATGTCGCCTGATCGAGCGTCAGCGGCATCTGGTCGCCGGCAAAGAAGGCGGCGTGCGACCAGGTCGATTGCGTCAGATACTTGATCGCGGCCGAAACCTTCTGGTTGCCTTCGATCAAGAGAACGTCGCCCGGGCGGAGCGTGCGCGCCAGGGTTTCCTGATCGGAAGGAGTATAAGGCTCGTAGCCGGATGTCTGCGCTTGCAGCCGCGCGGCAACCCTTGCGCCGAGACGATCCAGAAACGTGTCCTTGCTTTCGGAAAGCGGATAGATGGTCCTCATCGAGGCGATCGCTCCGGGAATGAAGGGGATTCGCAGGAGCCTTCATCGTGGCTCAGCCGCGACGCCCTGTCGAGAGATTGTCGCATGATTGCATGGCTTTGGCCTTGACGACGCATTCTTCGATTTCTATTTTAGAATTATTCTAAAGAAGGTTTCATTCCGATGTTTTCGCGCCTTTTCTCCCGATCCAAACGGCCCTTTCTTTCCCTAAGCGAACAGGAAATCCTGGCGCTCGCCATCTCCTCGGAAGAGGACGACGGGCGTATCTATCTCGCCTACGCCGACGCGCTGCGGCAGCAGTATCCGCACTCGGCAAAAGTGTTCGAGGAAATGGCGGAGGAGGAAAGCCACCACCGGCAGTGGTTGATCGATCTGCATGTCCAGCGCTTCGGCAGCCGTATTCCGCTGATCCGGCGCGAACACGTGCGTGACTTCCCCGAGCGCAAGCCGGACTGGCTGATTGCCGAAATGCCGATCGAAAAGGCGCGCGAGGAAGCCGAAGCAATGGAGGAGGCAGCGCACCGGTTCTATGTTGAGGCCGCGGCGCGAACCCAGGATGCGGCCACCCGCAAGCTGCTCGGCGATCTCGCGATCGCCGAAAAAACCCATGAATCGCTCGCCCGCCGGCTTGGCGAACAGCACACGCCCGAGGACGTGCGCGCCGAGGAGGACCAGACCGCACGCCGGCAGTTCATCCTGACTTACGTTCAGCCCGGGCTCGCCGGCCTGATGGATGGCTCGGTTTCGACACTGGCACCGATCTTCGCCGCGGCCTTCGCGACCCAGGACACCTGGCAGACCTTTCTCGTCGGCCTCTCGGCCTCCGTCGGCGCCGGCATCTCCATGGGCTTCACCGAAGCCGCCCACGATGACGGAAAGCTCTCCGGTCGCGGCTCGCCGATCAAGCGGGGCCTGGCCTCCGGCATCATGACTGCACTCGGCGGTCTCGGCCACGCATTGCCCTATCTGATCCCGCATTTCTGGACGGCGACCGCCACCGCGGCCGTAATCGTCTTCTTCGAACTCTGGGCGATCGCCTTCATCCAGAACCGCTACATGGAAACGCCGTTCCTCAGGGCCGCATTTCAGGTCGTGCTCGGTGGCGGCCTGGTGCTGGCGGCCGGCATCCTGATCGGCAACGCGTGACGGGCGAGCGGCAGATACGAAAAAGGGCCGGTGTGACCGGCCCTTTTGAAACTCTTTGCTTTGCCCTGGATCAGTTGCCGACCGAGCCGACGACGACTTCCGCGCCATTCTGGATGGTGACCCAGCGGCCGCTGTGGTTCGAGGCCTGGCGCTTCAGATAGCGGTAAGGCGTGTTGGTCCAGAGCTTTACGCCGTTTTCGAGATTGTCGAGAATGAAGTCGCCCTGCGACGTGCGCACGGTCAGCACAGCGTGGCCTTCGCCATCGGGCTTGCGAACGACGGTGATCAAGAGATCGCTGGCCGAGAAACCCTTGCTCATCAGGCGCTTGCGCTTTTCGAGTACGAAATCCTCGCAGTCACCGGCCTTGTCCGGATAGGACCAGACTTCGTCTCTGCCATGCAGTTCCAGATCGGTGACCGGTATGATCTCGCGATTGACCGCGGCATTCACCTGCCGGATCGTCGCCCAACCGCGTTCAGTCACGCGCACAGCGACCGTTCCCTTGGAACGTACATTGCATTCGCTCTTGTACTTCTGGCAGAACTCATAGTGACCGATCGGCTGAGAAGTGGCGGAGCCGGTCTGCATCCATGGAGAAGATCCTGCCTGTGCAGGAATTGCCGTGTTTGCTGAAATGAAAAGTGCGCAAAGCGCTGCGATACTTCCCTTAACCCCAGTCCAAGACGCCATACAAGTCCCCTGCGGCGCGGTATGCCGGACGCTCTCTGTCCGGACGTATTCGCGCAATCCTGAGTTGAAGGCAGCTTCTTTAGGTTCGTCCCCGCTGCTGCTCTAATCGTTAATAAAGAGTTAATAGCGTCGGCGCTGCAGAGTCAATCGTCGGAATCGGGACATCGGGTTTTATGGTTAAAAGCGCGGCGGAGCGCACGCAAACCGTTGCACCGCAGGCGGTCCACGGTGCAGGGCGTGTTTCGGTTCGCGTTGTGGTGGAAGGGGCGGGGCTTGTCCCCGCCCGGCATCAGGCGAGCATCGTGCCGATGGCCTGTTTCATTTTAGCAATATCTTCTTCACGCGAAAGGCGATGATCGCCATCGCGGATGAGCGTCATGACGACATCGTCCGACGGCAGGTGCTCCATCAGTCGCAACGCGTGGGTATAGGGAACGTCGGGGTCGCGCATGCCCTGCAGGATGTGTACCGGGCAGCCGGTGGTGATCGTGCCGTCGAGCACCCGGTTGAGGCGCCCGTCTTCGATCAGCGCGCGGGTGAAGATGTTCGGCTCCGGGCTATACTCGGAAGGTTCCTCGAAATAGCCGCGTTCGGCAAGCGAGAACCTCTCCGCTTCCGTCAGGTTGGGTTCGATCAGTTCCGCCGTGAAGTCCGGCGCCGGAGCGATCAGGACGAGGCCGGCGACACGCGATCCGTCGCCACGCCGCCTGAGTTCCTGGACAACCCGCAGCGCGATCCAGCAGCCCATCGACGAGCCGACCAGCACGACGCGCCCCGGCGCCGCCTGATCAATGACGGCAAGGCTCTCTTCGAGCCAACGCGAGATAGTGCCGTCGGTGAAGGCGCCGCCGGAGGAGCCGTGGCCGGAGTAATCGAAGCGCACACAGGCCGCACCTCGCTCCATGGCGTAACGCTCGACCTCGACCGCCTTGGTGCCGGTCATGTCCGAACGGTAGCCGCCGAGCCAGACGAGCGTCGGCTGTTCCGAAGGCTTTTCCGGGTGGCGCACGCGCATCGCGATCCTGCGCTCAGCCGCAGGCGCACCGACGTCGATGAAGCTGATTTCCGTCTCGGATGGCGTATCCTGCATGCAATTTCTCTCCAAAGGCCGGTTTCGCTGGCGATTTTCTTTCTAAAACAGATTCGCCTTGGTATCGACAGGTGGTGATTTTCCTTGCAAGCCGTGCTATTGACTCTCCCGTCGCAATTCACACATTGCCGTCGGTGACAGATTCAGGCGCTTCATATGTGATCGCGCCGATGATCGAATTAAACTATATTCCGTAAACAGCTCGAGGAGAGTACGACCATTCGCAGACCGTTCAAAACGGACGCCCCCGTCAAGGAGGGACCGCGCTCAAACAAGGAAATCCGGGTTCCCCGGGTTCAGCTTATCGATGCCGAAGGCCAGAATATCGGTGCCGTCCCGATCGACCAGGCGCTCCGCATGGCGGAAGAGGCCGGTCTTGATCTGGTAGAGATCGCACCGAACTCCGAACCGCCGGTATGCAAGATCCTCGATCTCGGCAAGCTGAAATACGCCAACCAGAAGAAGGCGGCCGAAGCGCGCAAGAAGCAGAAGATCGTCGAAATCAAAGAAATCAAGATGCGCCCGAACATCGACACGCATGACTATGACGTGAAGATGAAGGCGATGAACCGGTTCTTCGAGGACGGCGACAAGGTCAAGGTCACGCTGAAGTTCCGCGGCCGCGAAATGGCCCACCAGGAACTGGGCATGAAGCTCCTGCTTCAGGTCAAGGACGACACCCAGGCGATCGCCAAGGTGGAGGCCGAGCCGAAGCTCGAAGGCCGTCAGATGATGATGGTTCTGGCGCCGCGCTAAGCCGCGCTACCGTCGATCAAGAGACCTGATGAAAGCCGCCTGCTGGGCGGCTTTTTTCGTTGCGGGCTCGTGCCGGCACGTTCCTGACAGAATGCTGACAACCTGCCTCAGCGATCTGTCAGGGGGCGGATGCCATTGTCTGTGCATCGGCAACCGGAGAAGGATCGGAGATCATGACTTCCGCGCTGCGAAAAGCCCTGCTTGTTACCACCGTCGGCCTCTGCGGCCTCGTATCCGCGCCGATCGGCCTGTCTGTCATCGCCAATGGTCCTGCGCATCCGTTCTCGGCCGCGGCCCTCGCGGATGACGATGACGGCGACGATCATGGCGGTGGCGACCGCGATGGTCGCGGTCACGATGGCCGAGATGATCGCGACAACGACGACCGAGGTGGTCGGGACAACGACGACCGCGACGATAACGATCAGGGCGGTCACCACGGCGACCGCCATCGCGATGACGACGATGACGATCGCGATGACGACGACTTCCGGGATGCCCGCGACCGTCCCGAGATCGAGCTCCGCGTTTCCGAGGAAAGCCTTCGCGGTCTGCGCGACGGGTCGCTGATCGCCGTCGACGATCTCGGGCGTGTGCTGGAGGTCGAAGTGGAATTCGAACATGGTGTGCGTGTCGTGAAGGTCGAGCCGCACCGCGGCGACTTCCGCCGCAACCCGGGACCGATTACCACCGTCTCCATCAGGCCGGCGCCCTAATCTGTCCAGAAATGCCCGACGCATTACCCCCGCACGATGCGTCGGAGCGAAGGTCGACCGCCATCAGCCCGCCCGGCGGCTCGATCCGGCTAGCGCATGCCCCCGTGCCAAAGCGGCGCTGGGGGTATGCGCGTTGCTGGCGTTGTGGTCGCGCCTGGCGTAGGCTTGCGCCTTGACGGCAGGGCCCGCGCGCGGTGAGGAAATGAACGCTGAAACCAAACCGAAGAGGCAACCGCGACCGGATGACGCCATGGCGATGACACGACGAGACCTGATAGCGCTCTTCTGCTGCTCGCTCCTGCTTTCGTTGACGCCGCAGCCCGATCGCTTTGCGGCTCTGGCAAAGGATGGCGAATCCGGCGGTGGCGGCGGTTCACACGGTGGCGGCGGCGACAACAGTGGCAGCGGCCACGGTGGCGGTGATGACGACCACGACGACGATCGCGGCAACGACGGCGGTGGCAACGACGGCGATGATGACGACGACGATGACGACGCAAGCGGCGGCGGCAGCGGTCGCCGCAGCGACCAGGAGCGTGCGCGCGACGCCGTCGAAAGAGGCGATATCCTGCCGTTGAAGGATGTTCTGCGACTGGTCGACGAGGACAAATACGGCACGGTCATCGCGGTTGATCTCAGGCACTCCGGCAGCAGCGAGGTCTACCGGCTGCGCACGCGTGACCGGCAAGGGACGATCCGAAACCTGCGCATCAACGCGCGCACCGGAAAATTCATGAACATCTTCGGTTTCTGAGGGGCGGAATGCGCATTCTTCTGGCGGAGGACGATCCCAATATCGCAGCCCACGTGACAAGCAGGCTCGAGGCGGAAGGCTATGGCGTCGATACGCTTGCGCTGGGGCCGGACATCTGGGAGCGAGGGGAAAGCGGCAACTATGCTGCAATCATCCTCGACCTCGGTCTGCCGGGCATGGACGGGCTGTCGATCCTCAAGCGCTGGCGACAGGCGGGGCTGGAGACGCCCGTCCTCGTGCTGACGGCGCGTGGCTCCTGGATGGAGCGCGTCGACGGGTTCGATGCCGGCGCTGATGATTATCTGCCGAAGCCTTTTCGGGCCGAGGAGCTGCTGGCGCGACTGAGGGCCCTGTTGCGGCGTGCCGGCCCGCGCGTCACATCGGTGCGGGCCGCCGGACGTTTCACCCTCGACGAGGCGACGCGACGCGTGACCTTCGATGGAGCGCCGCTCGAACTCAGTCCTCTCGAGTACCGCATGGTCGCGCTCTTTTTCGACCGCAAGGGCCAGGTGGTTACGCCGCTGGAACTGGCGAGCCATGTCCAGGGCCGCGATGACGATACGGCCAAGAACGCCGTCGAGGCGATGATCGCCCGTCTGCGCAAGAAGACCGAAAGCGGCGCAATCGAAACCCGGCGCGGCTTCGGCTACGTTTTGCCGGACGGGCCGGCATGATCCGTTCGCTGCGGCTTAGGCTCGCCATCGGCGCATCGATCGCCATAGGCCTGGTGCTGCTGGTGGTTTGGCTCTCCTTGAGCAG
>NZ_JAEPRP010000029.1:0-1962 GCF_016652895.1 Ensifer sp. SSB1 | reverse complement strand
AGGCTTTTTACCGACTACGTTGTCGAGCGCTACCGCGCGGAAATGGCGACGCTGGTCGATACCATCGCCGCCCAGGTGGCGGTGCGCGACGGCGAACTCGTTCTGCCGCGAGAGCCGGCCGATCCAAGGCTGAGCCTGCCGGCTGGCGGACGCTACTGGCAGATCACTCGCGATGGCGGCACCCCCATTCGCTCGCGCTCTCTATGGGATACAGTGATCGACGACGATCGGCCATCGGCGCCGCACCATCTGGGCTTCCTGGAGATGGAAGGTCCGGACGGGGCGCCCATGCTGATCTATCAGCAAGCCCTGGCGCTCGGCGAGGGACCGACCGCGCAACGGTTTTCCGTGGCGGCCGGCTTTGCCCGCACTGAACTCGACAATGCGCTGGCCGCCTTTCACAGCCAGATCCGGCTGATGCTGCTTGCAACCGCCTTCGTGCTCGTTGGCGCCGCCTTCCTGCAGGGCGCGCTCGGGCTTTCGCCGCTGGTGCGCTTGCGCGATCGGGCGGCCCGCGTTCGTTCGGGCGCCGAGAAGGACTTCGGCTCGGCCGGCCCCAGCGAAGTCCAGCCGCTGGTCGCCGAGATCAATCTGCTGCTTTCCGAGCGCGAGACAGCCCTGGCGCAGGCGCGCGCCCGTGCCAGCGATCTGGCCCACGGGCTGAAGACGCCGCTGACCGTGCTTGCCCAGCTTGCCGAGAGCCTGCCGGAGGACCAGCGGCAGACCGCGCTCGAGCAGGTCGATCTCGTGCGCCAGCGCGCCGATCGCCAGCTGCAGGCGGCCCGCATGGGCGTCGAGCGCATGGCGACCACGTCGATCGCGACGCTTGGGGGTAAGCTGGTCAACGTCCTGCGTCCGATCACGGCGGAGCGCGGCATTTCCTGGGAAGTCGATGTCGATCCGTCGATCTCGCTCGACGTCGACCCGGCGGACCTCGCCGAATGCCTCGGCAACTTGCTCGACAACGCCGCCAAATGGGCGCGGAGCCGCATCCGCCTATCGGCCGAGGCGACAGGCGGGCGTGTGCGCATTGCCGTTGGCGATGACGGTCCGGGCGTTGCCGAGGGCGACAGGGAACAGGTGATGCGCCGCGGCACCCATGGCGAGAACACAAAGGGCAATCACGCCGCGAACACTGGCCTTGGACTTGCGATCAGTGCCGATATCGCGGATGCCTATGGTGCGGTGCTGTCGCTGGGGCAGTCGCCGCTGGGCGGCCTCGAGGCCGCATTGCTTTTCGACGCCGGCGGCGGCCGCCGGAGGCCACGCGATCCCGCCTAGGGCGCGTGCTTCCGGATGTGCCGGGAGATGCGCCGGACAAAGATGGGGATGCGCCGTGTCATAGCTCGCAGCGTCATCTTCGATTCCCCAGTTGCGCTTTTCGGGATGTACGGTTATAAGCCCCCGTCCGAACGGTCCGGCAGGGCATGCCGTGGCCGTTCTTAACGCTGGAAATGGACCTCGTCTGTCTGTTTCGCATTCTTAAGAACAATGGAGTAGCAAAATGCCCAAGATGAAGACGAAATCGTCTGCCAAGAAGCGGTTCAAGATCACCGCAACCGGCAAGGTTCGTGCTGCCGCCGCTGGTAAGCGCCACGGCATGATCAAGCGTACCAATAAGTTCATCCGCGACGCGCGTGGAACCATGGTTCTCGCCGAGCCCGATGGCAAGAAGGTCGTCAAGAACTACCTGCCGAACGGTCTCTAAGACTTTCAGGCATATTGGACACGTTAAGGAGATCATGACATGGCACGTGTAAAACGCGGCGTTACCGCTCACGCCAAGCACAAGAAGACGCTGAAGGCAGCCAAGGGCTTCTACGGCCGTCGCAAGAACACCATCCGCGCCGCCAAGGCAGCGGTTGATCGTTCGAAGCAGTTCGCTTACCGCGACCGCAAGGTCAACAAGCGCAACTTCCGCGCTCTCTCGATCCAGCGCATCAACGCTGCCGACCGCGAAAA
>NZ_JAEPRP010000309.1:0-4239 GCF_016652895.1 Ensifer sp. SSB1 | reverse complement strand
TGCCGGCAAGCCTGTCGGCAAATTCCCCGAGGCCCACTTCCGCGAGCACCGTCAGGGCGCGGGCCGCCGGGTCCTCGCCATCGGCCTTCAAGGCGCTTGCCGCAACCGTGACGTTTTCAAGGACGGTCAGGTTCTTGAACAGACGAATGTTCTGGAAGGTGCGGGCGAGACCCGCGACCGGAACGGCATGAACGGCGAGCGAAGCAACATCCTGACCGTCGATCAGCACGCGGCCGCTTGACGGCGGAACGACGCCGGAAACGCTGTTGATCAGTGTCGACTTGCCGGCGCCGTTCGGACCGATCAGACCGGTGACGAGACCGGGCTTGATCTCGAAGTTGGCGTTCTCGAGCGCGACGAGACCCGCAAACCGTTTGCCGAGATTTTCTACCCGGAGCGTGCCTTGACCGGTTGCTGCGCTCGTAGCTGTCGGCACTGGGCTTGTGGCGGCGCCCTTCGAAGAGGCGCGCTTGAACCAGCCGAAGCGCTCGTCGAGTTCACGCACGCCGAAAAGGCCGTCCTGCAGTCGGTACATGACGACGAGGATCGCAACGCCGATGCCGATATCGGTGAGGCCGAAGACGGTCGGCAGTTTCAGGAAACCGAGATCGACGCCACCCTCGAGCTTCCGCAGGAGTTCGACGATCAGCATGATCACGGCGGCGCCGCCGACAGCACCCGAGACCGTGGTGATACCGCCGAGGATCAGCATCGCCAGCAGCATGAAGGTCAGGTTGAAGTAGAAGTCCTTGGGCGAAAAGGCGCCGAGGAAATGCGCCAGCAAGGCGCCGGCGGCACCGGCGAGTATTGCGCCCAGAACCCAGGCGAAGAAGCGGTGCAGCTTGACGTTGACGCCAACGGCGGTCGAGGCGATCTCGTCTTCACGCGACGCCCGAAGCTTTAGGCCGGCGCTCGAATCCCGATAGAGGCGCGCGACCGCGATGGCCGCAATGGCAAAGGGCAGCGCCACCCAGAGATTGACCGCGCGCGGGATCCCGAAAAACGTCTGGCTGCCGCGGGTGAAATCCGTCGAGGCGACAAGCACGACATGCACGATGACGAGGAAGCCGAGCGTCGCGATCGAGGCTGACGAGCCGCCAAGGCGCGCAACCGGAATGCCGATCAGCACCGCGACCAGAGCAACGACGACGAGGGCGATGGCAAGCGCCGGCAGGAAAGGCATGCCGATGCCCGCCAGCCATCCCGGCAGATGCGGCAGCGCCGTCTTCTGGATGATCGGGTTGAGCGTCAACAGACCAGACGCATAGGCGCCGATCGCCATGAAGCCGACGTGACCGAAGGAAACGATGCCGGAATTGCCGGCGTAGATGCCGATGCCGAGCACGGCGATGACGTTGATCATGAACAGCGTCACCAGGCGCTCGCCGCTGCCCGGAAAGAACAGCGAGGCGATGACGGCGGCGGCCAAAAGCGGCAGCGACGTTACAAGGATACCAAAGACGGTTTCTCGCCTGACGCGCACCATCCGCATTCCCCCAAATTTTCGGCCCGCCTCGTGTTTTTGGCTCGGGCCCGTTCCCGAAATGAACGTTATCGCAGATCGATCAAATGTCAATCTTGTTTCAAAAAACATTCTCTGCTAGCAATTCTGTAACAAAAAGTAGAAATTGGGGTTCACGCCATCATTTTTGGGAGGCAGAAATCGTGGCAATCCGGGACCGACTGACAGACGGCGCGATCACCTTCACGCGCTCGGAACTGAAGATCGTGCGGCAGCTGTTGTCGAACTATCCGGCAGCCGGGCTGAACACGGTCGCGCATCTCGCCGCCGCCGCCGGCGTCAGCAATCCGACCGTCGTGCGCTTCGCCAACACGCTGGGCTTCGAGGGCTATCCAGAGTTCCAGAAGGCGCTTCTCAGCGAAGTGCAGGAGCGCATGAGTTCGCCGCTCTCCATGCTCGACGAGCGGCGCCCGTCGCTGGAGCAGGAGAATTTTTACCAGTACTTCCTGCGCGCCAGCATCCATGCGCTGGAATCCTCGATGCAGATGCTGCCTTCGGAGGATTTCGAGGCCGCGGTCGACGCCGCCGCCGACATGAGCGCCCGCATCCACTGCCTTGGCGGCCGCTTCAGCGGCTTTCTCGCCGGCCTGCTCTGGTCGCACATGAAGCAACTGCGCGGCGATACGCGCTGGATCAACGGCAGCCAGGCCGACCAGGTCGACCAGCTCGTCGATCTCGGCAAGCGCGACGTGCTCTTCGTCTACGACTATCGCCGCTACCAGAACGACACGATCCGCTTTGCCCGCCAGGCGGCGACGCAGGGCGCGCGCATCGTGCTGTTCACCGACCGCTGGCTGTCGCCGATCGCCGATTTCGCGACCGTGACGCTGACGGCGCCCGTCGACACGGTCTCGCCCTACGACACGATGGTGCCGGCGATCGCCCAGACGGAGGCGGTGATCGCGGCACTGACCGCCCGCCTAGCCACGCAGTCACGTGGCCGCATCGAGCGCATGGAGGAACTGCGCCGCGGCTATGCCATCACCGAGGATGCCTTCAACCCAGCCGTTGAAGACGACCGCTGACCCTTTCCGCCGCCCTGGCGAACCAGACAACCCGAGGAGAATTCGAATGAGTGCAGTCACTGTAAAGGTTGGGGACGATCTCTTGAGGCGCGACAGCGCCTATGAGGCTGGCCGCACCTCTTTGTTGTTCGTCGACATGCAGCGCATCTGGTGCGAGCCGAACCTCGACCCGACCCACCCGCAGGACGCCGACAGCTATTACCACAGGCGTCTGCGCCAGACCGTCATCCCCAACCAGGTGCGCATTCTGGAAGCGGCGCGAAAGGCAGGTTGCGAGGTGCTGCACACGATCATCGAAAGCCTGACGCTCGACGGCCGCGACCGCTCGCTCGACCACAAGCTTTCCGACATGCACGTGCCGAAGGGCTCGCCCGAGGGCCAGGTCATTCCGGAGCTTGCCCCCATCGACAACGAGATCGTGCTGCCGAAGACGTCGTCGGGCGTCTTCAACTCGACCAACATCGACTACATCCTGCGCAATCTCAACACGCGCTATCTGATCATCGCCGGCGTCATCACCGACCAGTGCGTCGACATGGCCGTGCGTGACGCCGCCGACCGTGGCTACCTCGTCACCGTCGTCAACGACGCCTGCGCCACCTACAGCGAGCAGCGCCATGACGCGGCCCTTCGTGCCTACTCGGGCTACTGCTGGACGACCGACACGGACACCGTCGTCAGCCGCCTGAACGGCCTGCGCCAGGCCTAGACCGCCGCAAAAAACAGATTGGAGGGGATTCCATGACCGATACCAACAACGGCAAGGCGGCCGCCGCACTGACGGAACTCGCCACCTTCGTCACGACAGACATCGCCGGCATCACCCGCGGCCGCAGCTTCGCCGCGACCGAGATCGACAGCTACCTGCGCAAGGGCGTCGGCTGGGTGCCGGCCAACCTGGCGCTGACGCCCTTCGACCAGATTGCCGAAAACAACCCCTGGGGCTCGTCCGGCGACCTGCGACTGATGGCGGATCCAAGCAGCAAGGCGCGCGTCACTTGCCTGCCCGACGAGACGCCGCTGCATTTCTACCACTCCGACATCACCGACCTACAGGGCAATGCCTGGGATTGCTGCGTGCGCAGCTTCCTGAAACAGACACTGAAGGAATATGAAGAGATCGGCCTCAAGGTCATATCGGCCGTCGAGCAGGAATTCCAGTTGCTCGGCGTCGACTGGCCGGACGCCCCCTCCTTCGGCCTGCGCGCCCAGCGCCGCGCCGAACCCTTCGGCTCGCTGCTGATGACCGCCTTGCAGGAAGCCGGCGCCGAGCCGGAAATGTTCCTGCCGGAATACGGCAAGGACCAGTTCGAAATCACCTGCCGTCCTGCCGACGCGCTGACCGCCGCCGACCGCGGCGCCACCATCCGCGCGATCACCAAGGAAGTCGCCGCCCTCTTCGGCTGGAATGCGAGCTTCGCCCCGAAGACGGCGTCGAATGGCGTCGGCAACGGCGTGCATCTGCATGTGAGCTTCACCGATCTCGACGGCAATCCGGTGACATTCGACGCCTCGCGTCCCGGCAGGCTTTCCAAGGTCTCCGGCTCCTTTGCCGCCGGCGTCATCAAGCATCTGCCAGCGCTGACCGCGTTTACCGCTCCGTCGGTGCTTTCCTACATGCGGCTCGTGCCACACCATTGGAGCGCCGCCTACACCTGCCTCGGTGAAAAGAACCGCGAAGCGACGCTGCGC
>NZ_JAEPRP010000308.1:0-4251 GCF_016652895.1 Ensifer sp. SSB1 | reverse complement strand
ACCGGTCCCTACAAGGTAACGAGCTTCGAAGCAGGCGTTCTCGCCACCTTCGAGACTAACGCCGACGACTGGCGCACCGACCGCGGCTACGTGGACTCGGTCGAGCTGATCGCCATGAACGACGCGACCGCCCGCATCGCCGCCCTTTCGTCCGGCCAGGTGCACTACATCAACCGCGTCGATCCGAAGACGGTCAACCTTCTGAAGAAGGCGCCGACGGTCGAGATCCTGAACACGTCCGGCCGCGGCCACTACGTGTTCATCATGCATTGCAACACCGCCCCCTTCGACAACAACGACCTGCGCATGGCGCTGAAATATTCGATGGACCGCGAGACCATGGTCCAGCGCATCCTCGGCGGTTACGGCAAGGTCGGCAACGACTTCCCGATCAACGACACCTATGCGCTCTTCCCCGAAGGCATCGAGCAGCGTGCCTACGATCCGGACAAGGCGGCCTTCCACTACAAGAAATCCGGCCATAGCGGTCCGGTGCTCCTGCGCACCTCCGACGTCGCCTTCCCGGGTGCGGTCGATGCGGCCGTGCTCTACCAGGAAAGCGCCAAGAAGGCCGGCATCGAGATCGAGGTCAAGCGCGAGCCGGGCGACGGCTACTGGACCAACGTCTGGAACGTGCAGCCCTTCTCCACCTCCTACTGGGGCGGCCGTCCGACCCAGGACCAGATGTACTCCACCGCCTACCTGTCGACCGCCGACTGGAACGACACCCGCTTCAAGCGTCCGGATTTCGACAAGATCCTGCTGGAGGCCCGCTCGGAACTCGACGAGGCCAAGCGCAAGGACATGTACCGCACCATGGCCATGATGGTGCGTGACGAAGGCGGCCTGATCCTGCCGATGTTCAACGACTTCGTGAACGCCTCCACCAAGCAGGTGAAGGGCTATGTGCACGATATCGGCAACGACATGTCGAACGGCTATGTCGCAACCCGGGTGTGGCTGGACGCATGATGATGGAAAGCGGACCGCTTACTGGTCCGGTTCCGACGGATGGGACCGCGGATGCAACGCATCCGCGGCCTGCCGAACTTTCCGGAGTACCAGCAAAACCCAATCCTGCCACCGATGGCGAAATCGGCGGCACCTTCTGGCGGCGCTTCACCTTCCGCCGCCCTCTCGCGGCGCTCGTCCTGCAGCGCCTCGGCTTGAGCGTCGGCCTGCTCTTCGCCGTGTCGCTGATGATCTTCGGCGGCATCGAAGCGCTTCCGGGCGACTTCGCCACCACCTATCTCGGCCAGTCGGCAACGCCCCAGGCGGTCGAAAACATCCGCAAGGATCTCGGCCTCGACAGGCCCTGGACCGAACGCTACCTCTCCTGGCTCGGCGGTGCGGTACAAGGCGATTTCGGCACCTCCTGGGCGAGCAAGAATTCCGTCGGCGAACAGATCAGCAAGCGCCTCGGCAATTCGCTGTTCCTTGCCTTCTTCGCAGCACTCGTTTCCGTGCCGCTTGCCGTCGGCCTCGGCATGCTGGCGGTGCAGTTCCGCAACCGGCTGCCTGACAAGATCATCAACGTCGTCTCGCTGGCGGCCATCTCGCTGCCGGAGTTCTTCGTCGGCTATCTCTTGATCATGTTCTTCGCCGTGAAGTACGGCGTCGCGACCTTCCCCGCGACCGTCTACGACAGCATGAGCTTCACCGAACGGCTCTCGGCGATCGCGCTTCCGGTCGCGACCCTCGTTCTCGTCGTTCTTGCCCACATGATGCGCATGACCCGCGCGGCGATCCTCAACGTCATGTCTTCGGCCTATGTCGAGACGGCGGAACTGAAGGGTCTCAGCATGTTCCGCATCATCGCGCGCCATGCCGCCCCCAATGCGGTGGCGCCGGTGATCAACGTGATTGCGCTCAACCTCGCCTATCTCGTTGTCGGCGTGGTCGTGGTCGAGGTGGTCTTCGTCTACCCGGGCATGGGCCAATACATGGTGGACGCGGTGACCGTGCGCGATATGCCGGTCGTTCAGGCCTGCGGTCTGATCTTTGCCGCCTTCTACATCTTCCTGAACATGGCGGCCGACATTCTCGCGATCATCGCCAACCCGAGACTGAGGCATCCGCGATGAACCTGAGATCCATCCCCATCAGCGCCTGGATCGGCATCGCCGGCATTGCGATTGCGATCTTCTGCGCCGTCTTCGCACCGGTCATCGCTCCCTTCGGCGAACGCGACGTCGTCGGCGACGTCTGGCTTCCGGCCGGCGGCGACTTCCTGCTCGGCACCGACAATCTCGGCCGCGACCTGCTCTCGCGTCTGATCTACGGCGCCCGCACCACCATCTTCGTGGCGCTGGCGGCAACCGTGCTCTCCTTCTCGCTGGGCATGCTCCTGAGCTTCACGGCCGCCGTCGTCGGTGGCCTCACCGATCAGCTCTTCTCCCGCTTCAACGACCTGATGATGGCGATCCCGACGCTGATCTTCGCCCTCGTCGTCCTTGCCGTGCTGCCGCAACATCTGTGGATCCTGATCCTCGTCATGGCGGTACTCGACTCGACCCGCGTCTTTCGCATCGGTCGCGCCGTCGCACTCGATGTCGCGGTCATGGAATTCGTCGAAGCGGCGAGGCTGCGCGGGGAGGGTTCGCTCTGGATCATCTTTCGCGAGATCCTGCCGAACACGCTGTCGCCGCTGCTCGCCGAGTTCGGCCTGCGCTTCGCCTTCTCCATCCTGTTTCTCTCCACCCTCTCCTTCCTCGGCCTCGGCATCCAGCCGCCGGCAGCGGACTGGGGCGGCATGGTCAAGGACAACAAGGACGGCATCATCTTCGGCATTTCGGCAGCCCTGATCCCGGGTGCGGCGATCGCCACGCTCGCGATCTGCGTCAACCTCGTGGTCGACTGGCTGATGAAGAGAACCTCCAGCCTCAAGGGAGGACGTGGCGATGCCTGAGATGCTTTCCGTCAAGAACCTCAAGATCGAAGCGACCAGTTACCCGCCGGGCGAGCCGCCCAAGGTTGTCACCCTCGTCGAGGGCGTGTCGTTCGACGTGCAGAAGGGCAAGGTTCTCGGCCTCATCGGTGAGTCCGGCGCCGGCAAGTCGACCATCGGCCTCTCGGCCCTCGCCTATGGCCGCGGCGGCGTGCGCATCACCGGCGGCCAGGTTCTGCTCGACGGCAAGGACATCCTGACGCTCGACAAGAACGGCATCCGCTCGATCCGCGGCGCCCGCGTCTGCTACGTCGCACAGTCGGCCGCTGCCGCCTTCAACCCGGCGCACAGGCTCGGTGACCAGGTGATCGAGGCGTCGCTGCGCCACGGCATCATGAGCCGCGACGAAGCGAAGAAGCGGGCGCTCTATCTTTTCCGCGTGCTGGGCCTGCCCAATCCGGAAACCTTCGGCGAACGCTATCCGCATCAGGTCTCCGGCGGGCAACTGCAGCGCGCCATGACCGCCATGGCGCTCTGCCCCAATCCGGAACTGATCGTCTTCGACGAGCCGACGACAGCGCTCGACGTCACCACCCAGATCGACGTGCTCGCCGCGATCAAGCACGCGATCGAGGAAACGCACACGGCGGCGCTCTACATCACCCACGATCTCGCCGTCGTCGCGCAGATCTCCGACGACATCATGGTGCTGCGCCATGGCAAGACGGTGGAATACGGCTCTACGAAGCAGATCATCGAAGCGCCGCGGGAGGATTACACCCGCGCGCTCGTCAGCGTCCGCCAGACCAAACGCGACGAGGCGCCCGACCAGACCGGGGCGCAGCTGAAGATCGAGCATATCAGCGCCGGCTACGCCAATGGCTTCAAGGTGCTGCACGATGTCTCGATGCATCTGCCGAAGGGGCAAACGCTGGCGATCGTCGGCGAGAGCGGTTCGGGCAAATCCACCCTTGCCCGCGTCATCACCGGCCTTCTGCCGCCGAGCGAGGGCCGCATCACCTTCGAGGGCAAGGAACTGCCGCGGGCGCTCAAGGGCCGCAGCAACGACGAGCTCCGCCGCATCCAGATGATCTACCAGATGGCGGATACGGCGATGAACCCGCGCCAGACGGTGCGCGACATCGTCGGGCGTCCGCTCTCCTTCTATTTCGGCCTGCACGGCCAGAAGAAGACGGAGCGGGTGAACGAGCTCCTCGACCAGATCGAGATGGGCAGCCGCTTCCTCGATCGCTATCCGGCGGAACTCTCCGGTGGGCAGAAGCAGCGCGTGGCGATCGCGCGCGCCCTGGCGGCCAAGCCAGAGCTGATCCTGTGCGACGAACCGACCTCGGCGCTCGACCCGC
>NZ_JAEPRP010000307.1:0-4270 GCF_016652895.1 Ensifer sp. SSB1 | reverse complement strand
CCTGGATGATGCCGCCGCCGCCCTGGATGGTTTCCAAGACGATGACGCCGATTTCCGGGTCGGATTTGAAGGCGTTCTCCACCGCATCGATATCGGCGAAGGGCACGCGCACCGTGTTATCGGCCACCTTGAAGTCTGCGCGGTAAAGCTGGCCGTCGGTGATGGCGAGCACGCCCTTGGTCTTGCCGTGGAAGGAATTCTCGGCATAGACAACCTTCGGCCGCTTCGGGCCGGCGGCACGCTCGGCAAGCTTGACGGCAGCCTCCATCGCTTCCGAACCGGACGAACCGAGGAAGACCATGTCGAGGTCGCCCGGCGAGCAGGCCGCGATGTTCTTGGCTAGCGCCGCCGCATATTGCGACATGAAGGCGATGGCGATCTCGTGGCGCTTTTCGTCCTGGAACTTCTGGCGGGCGTCGAGAATGCGCGGATGGTTGTGTCCGAAGGCGAGCGAGCCGAAGCCGCCGAAGAAATCGAGGATCTTGCGGCCGTTCTGGTCGGTGTAGAACATGCCCTCGGCGCTCTCGATTTTCACCTTGTGGAAGCCGAGAAGCTTCATGAAGTGGAGCTGTCCGGGGTTCAGATGCTCCTTGAAAGCCGTGGTGATGTCGCCGATCGACATGGCTTTCGCCTGTTCGACGGTGATGAGATTGGGCTTGGCGACGCCGCCGTCGAGCGACGGAGCGGCAACAGCGATACGGTTCGGTCTGTCCAACATGTTCTGTCCCCTCATTCGGCCGGCACGACGACGGAAGCGGCCGAAACGGCGCCCGTCTTCTTGGCCCGATATTCGTCATAGGCGGCAATCAGCATGTCGCCATCGTTGTATTCCGCGCGCCAGCCAAGCTCGCGCTTGAGCTTGCCGGTCTCGCGCACGCACATCTCGTCTGCGATCAGGTACTGTTCCGGGTCCATGATCGGCTTGTTGATCATGTCGAAGAAGGCCAGCGTCTGCTTGACGGCGAAGGCGGGGGTGGGCAGCAGGAAGGATTTCGAGCCGGCATGCTTGACGAGGTTGCCGAGCAGATCACGCACGGAAGGCGGATTGTCGGAACCGAGATTGTAGGCTTCGTTCGGCACGCCGCCCTTCCAGGCAAGTCGCGCGGCTTCGGCGCAATCGAAGACCGAAATGAACTGGTAGGGCACCTTGCCCGAGCCGATCATCGGCACCGGCAGGTTCATGTCGATCAGCTTGAACAGTTTCTCGAGAATGCCGAGACGACCGGGGCCAATGATCAGGCGTGGGCGGAAGATCGAGATGTTCATGCCCTGCTTGCGCCACTGCACGGCCAGCTGTTCGGTCGCCCATTTCGACTTGCCGTATTCGCCGAGCGGCTTTGCCGGGTGGTCTTCGGTCTGCGGCGACTGCACCGTGTGGCCGTAAATCATGTCGGTCGTGAACTGCACCAGACGCGATGCGCCGGCCGCGTCCATGGCCTTCATGATGTTCTCGGCGCCGTAGTAGTTGACGGGCCAGAAGAATTTCCAGCGCTTCGAACGGATCTGCAGCGGCGACAGCATCTTCGCCGCCATGTTGTAGACCATGTCATCCGGACCGATGCCGACCTTCTGAACAGCTTCCAGATCGGTGACGTCGCAATGGATGAAGCGGGCGCGGCCGTAATGCGAGAGGTCGGACTTGACGATATCGGCGATCACCACGTCTTCGCCGTCCTTGACGAGACGTTCCGCCAGGTGACGGCCCACGAAGCCGTCGCCACCAAAGATGATGTGTTTCATGACTTGCTCCCGAATTCTGCGGTGCTCACCCCGGCAGCAGCCTCAGTCGGCTTGTCATCGGCATGGGATGAGATGCCCGACTGGGCGATAAGAACGGTTCCTGCGCAGATCAGCGCGATGCCGGCGATGCGCCAGGCATTCAGGTCTTCGCGAAAAACGAAGTAGGCGAAGACCGCGACGGCGACGTAAGCGAGGCTTAGGAACGGATAGGCAAAGGAAAGCTCGACCTTCGACAGCACATAGAGATGCGACGCCATCGAAATGACGAAGGTCACGAGGCCGGCAAAGACCCATGGGTTGAAGACGATCTGGAACAGCCGCACGATTGCCGTTTCAGCGGTCATCGAAATCGGCCCGAGCGTCATCATGCCCTGCTTCAGCATGAGCTGAGCGGCAGCATTGGTAAAAACCGTAAAGAGAATGAATGGAATATATTTCATTGTTTTACTCCCAGCCCCGCAAATGTACTTACGGGCAAGAGACGGATTTTCCGTGAAGTTTGAAAGTTTATTTGAATAAAATTGTCTGCATTCTCATTCTGGCAAAGCCAGAGCCGTGCGCTTCCAGAAGTTCGAAACGAGTGCAGGATCGCGCAACGCCTCAAGCTCTCTCCAGGAAGGGAAAGATTTTTCAAAGACTTGCGAGCTCATACGGGCATCCTTGTACGGATTGATCGCACCGCCTGCCTCCACCACGATGCGATCGAGCGCATCCAGGAGCTTTACTGTCCGTTCACCTTGATTGGCGAAGTCCAAAGTCAAAGTAAAACCGGGTCGCGGGAAGGACAGGACGCCGCGCGAACCGATGTCGCCGAACCGCTTCAGAACCGTCAGGAACGACGCGTGACCGGCCTTGCGGGCCGTCTCCATGAGTTGCGCGGTGATCTCCGGCGCGCGCTCGGCGGGATAGACGCTCTGATGTTGGTAAAGCCCGCGTGGACCGTAAAGCCGGTTCCAGGCGCCGATCGCGTCCAGTGGATAGAAATAGGAAGTCCAGGGAACCGTGGTCACGGTTTCACCGGGCTTCTCCTTGCGGAAATAATATTCGTTGAAAACCTTGAGCGTCGTCCGGTTCAGAAGATTGAAGGGCGGCGCGAAGGGCACCGAAAGCTTCAATCCCTTGGGGATATCGGGCAGCTCGCAGGAGCCATCGGCGTGATCGCCGGCCAACAGTACGCCCCGGCCCGTGCGGGCTCCGGTTGCGAGCTGGTCGATCCAGGCAACGGAGTATTCGTGTTCCTCATCGACGCGATCAACGAGGGCGAAGTATTGGTCGAGGTTAGCGAAGCGGATCGCATGCTGTTGCACATGTGGCGACGGCACCTTCATCAGCCTCATATCCACGGTCAGGATAAGCCCGGTCAGGCCCATGCCACCGATGGTGGCGGCATAGAGTTCGGCGTTTTCTCCGGGCGAACAGATCAACCGCTCACCGTTCGAGCGCAGGAGCGTGAAACCTGTCACGTGATTGCCGAAGGTGCCGCGTGCATGGTGGTTCTTGCCGTGCACGTCGTTGGCAAGTGCGCCCCCGACTGTCACGAAGGCTGTGCCCGGGGTGACCGGCAGGAAGAAGCGATGTTCGATCGCGCGTTCGAGCACCTCGCGCAAGGTCACGCCAGCCTCGCAGGTCATCATGCCGGTGCCGGGATCGAACGCCAGTATGCGGCCGTGCCTGCGACTTTCGATCAGCGTGCCCCGATCGTTGTGGCAACTGTCGCCGTAGCTGCGGCCGTTGCCGAAGGGCAAGTAGCCCCCGGCCTCCAGGCTGGCGAGGCGATCTTCATAGTCGTCAGGCGAAATGGCCGGCCGCGCGCGCTTGTCGAGCCGTCCCCAGCTTTCATGATCTTGCAAACTCATTGCGGCCCGATGGCTCCAAACAGGATCAGCAGCGCGCCGACCAACATGGTCAATTGGCTGCGCCAGTCACGCATGATGAAGACGACAGGGTCTTCGTGCAGCATGCCGCGACGCGCGAGCATCCAGATGCGCAACAACATATAGAGCACCAGCGGGCAAAGCGGCCAGAGAGCCCAGGGCGTCGTATACATTTCCTGGAGTTCCTTGCTATGCACATAGAGCGCAAGGACCAGGGCGGAGGTGAAGGCGGAAGCAACGCCAGCCTGCCCCACCATCTCGAAATCGACGGCAAGATAGCCGCGGCCGGGGACATTGCCGCCATCCTTGTCCTCGAACTCATGTAATTCGACATAGCGCTTCACCAGCGCGAGGCTGAGGAAGAAGAAGATGGCGAAGGACACGAGCCAGAAGGACAGTTCCGTGCCCGTTGCCGCGGCACCGGCAACGATACGGGTGGTGTAGAGGCCAGCGAGCGTGAAGACGTCAACCAGGAGCTTGCGCTTCAGCACGAAGGTATAGGCGGTCGTCGCGAAGGCATAGAACGCCAGCACGCCCGCGAATTTCCACGGCAGCAAAAAGGTCAGCGACAGCGATGCGAGAACCAGGCAGCCGGCAAGTAGGAGCGCCGTCGGTACCGACATTTGGCCGCTCGCGAGCGGCCGGTGACGCTTCTT
>NZ_JAEPRP010000028.1:28326-50796 GCF_016652895.1 Ensifer sp. SSB1 | reverse complement strand
GCAAGGCCGCGTCCGGTCTTGCCGAGAACGCCGAGCGAGTGTGCCTCGTCAACCATCAGCCAGAAGCCGTATTCGGCCCTAAGCTTCAAAAGCGCCGGCAGGTCGGCGACATCGCCGTCCATCGAGTAGATACCCTCGACGATCACCATGATGCGACGATAGTCGCCGGCAACCGTGCGCAGCACGTGTTCGAGGTCGGCGACGTCGTTATGCTTGAACAGCCGCCGGGTGGCGCCCGAAAGCTTGATGCCGGCCAGCGCGCTGTTGTGGATGAATTCGTCATGGACCACGAGGTCCTTCGGGCCCATCAAACAGCTGATGGCCGCGACATTGGTCAGATAGCCGCTGACGAAGCAGACGGCGGCGTCCACGCCGTAGAAGCTTGCGATCTTCTCTTCGAGCGCTACATGCACCGGTCGTTCGCCGGCAACGAGGCGGCTTGCCGACGCGGAGATACCGAAGGTGCCGATCGTATCCCTGGCCTTCGCCAGCACTTCCGCGTGGCGGTTGAGGCCGAGATAGTCGTAGGACGCGAAGTTGATGAGCTTGCGGCCGTCGATGACGGTGGTCGCCCCGGCTGCGGTCTGGTGTGCGCGGTAGAACGGATTGGCGATGCCGAGCTGCTCGCTTGCGAACTTCTGAGTCATGACCTGCTTGTATTCGGGCAGATCTTCGAAACGGGCCTGCTGACGGCGTGCCGGCGGCGGCATCTCCCGCTCCGAGCGCGCCATGCGGTTGCGCTCGGAGGATTGATGCGTGTTTCTCATCCGGTCCAGCAGATTCTCCTTGAGGCTGCTGGTCATCTTGGATGCGCCGGGACCGTTTCCGTTCGTGCTCATTGGCTCTGTGCTTTTTCCTTCGCCGTTCCGACGTGCCGCTGTGCGAGTTCGCTGACGATCTTGTCGTCGGCGGGCTCGGCGTCGTCGCTCTGGTCGCGCTTGCTGACCTTTTCATAGAGCTTGCGGGCGACATCGCCAACCGTCGTGTTGTCCGCAACCCCGCTGAGCGGCATATCGAAGCCGGTGTTCTGCTGGAAGCTCATGCCGAGTTCGACCGCCATCAGGCTGTCGAGGCCGATTTCCTTCAGGACCTTGGCTCGCGTGACCGTATCCTTCGACACGCGCAGGATTGCGGCGATCTCGCCGGCCACGAGGTCGAAGAGAATGTCTTCGGCTTCCTGCGGCGACTTGCCCTCGATCATCGCGACGAGGTCCATCTGGGTGCCTTCGCCGCCGGCCGCGTGCTGATCGGCGCTGCGCAGGATCACTTCGAAGAGGGCGTTGCGGGCAACCGGCAGGTTGCGGGCGGCCGACCAGTCGATCTCCGAGATCATCACCGTGGCGGCATCGACGGTGCCAGGATCGAAGGCCAGGTGGCTCTCGACCATGTCGAGCGCCGTCTGTGCCTTCAGCGCCGTCTTGCCGATGCGCTTGGCGAGCAGATCGTTCACATCGGTGTTCTGAACCAGGTACCCCTTGTCTGCGATCGCGCCGAAACCGACGGCAAGACCGGCGAGGCCACGGGCGCGCCGGCCGCGGGCGAGACCTTCGAGGTAGCCGTTGGCAGCGACGTAGTTCGCCTGTCCGGGGTTGCCGACGAGTGTCGTCGCCGACGAGAACAGGATGAAGTTGTCGAGCTTGTCGCCGTTGGTCAGTTGATCGAGAACAGCCGCACCCTTGGCCTTGGTGTCGATGACCGGACGGTTGCGCTCGCGATTGAGATTGCTGATCAGCGCGTCGTCGAGCACCATCGCGGCATGGACGATCGAGCGGAGCGGTGCAATCGCGCGCAACTGTTTCAGAAGCCCCTCGGTTGCCACAGGATCGGTGACGTCGCAGGCGTGTACCGTCACGGAGACGCCGGCCTTCGTCCAGGCTTCGATCATTGCCGTCGTTTCGGCGTCCGCCTGGCCACGGCGCGAGCAGAGCGCGATCTTCGTCGCGCCCTTTTCGACGAGCCAGTTGGCCGCAGCCAGACCGAAACCGCCGATACCGCCGACGACGAGATGCATGCCGTTCGGATCGACCTTCATGCCGCCGTGCGGACGCTTGGCAACGCGATGCTTGCCGGCGACCGGAGGCAGCACGACGATCTTGCCGATGTGGCCCGCATTCTGCATCAGCCGGAAGGCGTTGCCGATCTCATCGAAGTCGAAGGCGCGATAGGGAAGCGGCGTGAGCTTGCCGTCTTCAAACAGCGCGCCGATCTCGGTGAAGATCCGCTTGGTGAGCTTCGGCTGATTGACCAGCAACTGGTCGGCATCGATGCCGAAGTAGCTGACATTGCGACGGAAGGGCCTAAGGCCGATCTTGCTGTCGGCATAGTAGTCGCGCTTGCCGAGTTCGAGGAAGCGTCCGAAGGGCTTCACCAGCGCCAGGCTCTGCTCCATGGCTTCGGCAAAGAGCGAGTTGAGGACGAGATCTACACCCTCTCCATCCGTCACGGCGCGGACGTCGTTGACGAAACCGAGCGAACGGGAATCGAAGACATGATCGGCGCCGAGCATCGAGAGGAAGCGACGCTTCTCGCGCGTGCCGGCCGTGGCAATAACCTTGGCGCCCTTGAGTTTCGCGACCTGCAGCGCGGCCAGGCCGACGCCACCGGCAGCACCGTGGATGAGGATCGTCTCGTCCGGCTGGATCCGGCCGAGTTCCACCATGGCGTAGTAGGCCGTGAGAAACGCGACAGGCACCGTTGCCGCGGCGACCGGGCTGACCGACTGCGGCAGCCGGGCGACGCCGGCGCGCGAGACGACGGCATGGGTCGAGAAGGCGGACGACGCGATCGCCATGACGGCATCGCCGACGGCAAGATCATCGACGCCTGCGCCGACGGCAACGACGTGGCCGGAAAGCTCCATGCCGATCGTTGCGCCCGCGAAACCGTCTTCGAGCGCCTCTTCGGGCAGCAGGCCCATCGCCCACATCACGTCGCGGAAGTTCAGGCCGGTGGCTGCGACCTCGACGACGACTTCACCCGGACCCGCCGAGGGAATGTCGCTCTCTTCCCAGACGATGCTGCCCACCTGTGAGCTGACGCGCTGGCGGATCGTTGCGGCCTTGAAGGTGTCGATTGCCGCATGCGCGTTGTCGACTGGGCCGGGTACGGCGCGGATTTCGGAAAGCGCCGCGTCTTTTCCTTCCAGCAGCCACTCGCGGTTGACGGTGACGCTGCCGAGCAGCGGACGTGCTGCCGCGATCTGTTCGATCGTGGTCGGCGAACCATCGATATCGAGCGCGTGCACATCGAGGAATTCGTATTCGTTTTGAAGCACGCGGGCGAAGGCCCAGAGAGCGGCATTGACGCCGTCACTTGCAACCGTTTCACCGGTCGCCCGGCTCGCGATCGGGGCTCCGCCTGGCGCGACGAGCACGAGACGCGGGCGATTTTCGCCTGACGGCTCGGCTCCGCCGATGTGCTGTCGCAGAGCTTCGGCGAACGCACTGAGAGCAAGGATCTGCGTCTGGAGCGAGGCGGAATCGTCTTCCCGGGATGTGGCGGCCGGCGACGCAAGGAAGATCGCCCGCAGCGGCTGGTCGCCAAAGGTTTCGAAGCCGCTGAGAAGGGCTGCCTTGTCGGCGACGATATCACCGCTCAGATTCACGGGAATAGCCGGCGTCGAAGGCTTGCTGTCCTTGCCGCCTGCGGTCTGCAGCAGCAGATACGGGCCGGCGGCCGGTGCTTCGGCGCTTACCGAAGCCGCGGCGCCGCCGCGCGCTTCGAGCAGGATGACATTGCCGCTGGCGCATTCACGGTCGACGATATCGACGTCGCGCAGATCGAGATCTCCGAGACATTTCTGCCAATGCGGGGCGGCCGCAAGATTGCCGATCGGGAACTCCGCCGTCTGACTGCGGGCGAACCATCCTTCGGAAAGCCCGAGGGCGAAATCGTTGAACAGCGACGGCGCGCTGACGGCGGCAATCAAGCCGCCGGTGTCGCGCAGCGCCGAGCGAAGTGCGGTGCGAACCGCAACGTCGTCCTCGATCAGGCTGTAGAGTCCGTCGGATGCGCTGACCGCGAGATCGAAGGACGTAAGCGTTGCCAGTTCGCCCTTCTTGAGAATGCGCACGTGGGCATCGTTCTCGAAGGCGAGTTCCAGGCCACGCTGGGCGTTGTCACGTGCTTCGAAGACGGTCAGGCTTGCGCGGTGCTTTTCGGCAAGCGTTGCCAGGCGGCGGGTGAACGCGGCCGAAACGCTGCCGATTTCGACGATGCGCAGGCGCGCGCCAGGTGCCGCAGTCAGAGATTTTTCGAGCGCTTCGAGAACGAACGCCATCCGTTCTCGACTTGCCTCCGAGTGGACGGCCTGATGGTCGAGCGTGGCATCGCTGATGAACGTGGTCCCGAGGGATCCTTCGTCGCCGGCCTGGAGGGCATCAAGGCGCGCAAGGGCTTCCGCATAGGCATTGTTGATCAAGACGGCTTCGACGGCTCGGTCCGAGCGTTCACCGTAGAGTTCGCGCAGGATCTCCGCGACGCTCGGCAAGTTGAAGTCTTGGGTAACCTTCCAGACGCCGTCCTTGTGTTCGCAGAGACCGGCGTCTTCGAGCACGTAGAGACAACTCGTCAGGAAACACTGAAACGCAAAGTCGCCGGGCAGGCTGTTGCCGTGAAGGGTCGTTCGGCCCTTGGCGAGTTTGAGGGCAATCTCCTGACAGGCGCGATAGATGGCCGCGTTGAAGAGCAAGGTCGTGTTGTCGACGCCGGCTTCGCCGGCGTCAGGCATGGCGATCCTGATAGGCGTCGCTGCCTTGCCCTGCAGACCCGGCAGCACGGATTCCGATTGCACTGCCTCGTAGTGGAAGGACAGCGCATCGAGCGTCTTGTGCTTGCGCAGATAGGTACGGCGGAAGCGGCAATCCTCGAAGTGGGCGATCGGTGCGCCCGACTTGTCGAAGAAGTGGAACTTCGCCTTGATCGAGTTGGGGCTGACGCGCTCGATCTCGATCATTGCGCGCGCGATTGGCTGGCTGCCGTTGACGACCCGCACCGAACCGAAGCGGACGGGGATATACGGGGCACCGCTCTTGTCGCCGGTGAAGCGATCGAAGAGGGCGACGAGCCCGTGGAAGGTCGCGTCGACCGAAATCGGGTTCAGGGCATAGGTGACAAGCGGATGACCAGCCGCATCCGGCGTCTTCAATTCGACGTCGACCAGCCGATCGCCGTAGGCGACGGCCTTGGCCAGCAGCTGGAAGCGCGGGCCGTAGTCAAGACCGAACTGTTTTGCCGTCTCATAGGCACGCGCGGGTGCGACCGTTGCGGTCTTCGCCAAGCCGGCAAGCGACGGATAGGCGCGCTCCTCGGCCGGCAATGGCTTGCGGCAGCGGGCAACGGCATGCACGGCCCAATCGTCTTCCGACAGCCGCTCGCGCGAACGGATTTCGATGTCGCCGGTCTCCGGCGAAAGCACCGTAGACAGCTCCATGATCTTCGTGTCGCTGAGTTCCAGCGGCCGGACGATTTCCAGATTGGTGATCTCGACCTCGTCGCTGCCATAGAACTGCTGTGCTGCAGCCACGGCGATTTCGATGAAGCCGCTGCCCGGCAGGATCGCCTTGCCGTCCACGACGTGCTCGGCAAGGTCGGGGAAGAGATGCGCATCGACATGGTTCTTCCAGCTGCCGCTGTTCGGGTCGCTGCGCCAGCCGGTCAAGCGGTAAGGCTTCTCGGTCCGGCCGAAGAGATCGGTCGCGTCGGTGGTCGCCGCAGGGCGCAGTTCGACGGGCTCGAACGGCAGGCTGGGCAACGCGATCGACGCGTTGCGCTTGCCGAAGACGCGGGTCGTGTCGACGACCGCGCCATGTGCGACGGCACGCGCCATCGCTGCCGAAATCGGATCCTGGCCGGTTTCGCCGACGTCCCGCAGCAGGGTCGGTACGACCATGCCCGGGGCCGCAGCCTGCTTGATCGTCTCCTTCACATAGGACGACAGGATCGGACGCGGCGAAATCTCGATGAACAGGCGGCAGCCCATCTCGATTGCAGCTTCGGCGGCCGCCTGGAAGCGGACCGGCTCGCGCACGTTCTTCCACCAGTAATCCGGATCGAGCTGCGTGCCCTCGAGCGCGGCACCCGTCACCGTCGACAGATAGGCGAGTTCGGTGCGGCGCGGCGCGATATCCGGAATATCCGAGAGGAAGGCGTCCTTCGCCCGATCGATGATCGGATGGTGGAAGGGATAATTGATGTCGAGAATCTGGACCGGGATCTTCGCCTTGCGCGCGGCGTCGCGGAAGCTCGAGATCTGATCGGCCGGCCCGGAGATCGTCACGGAATTGTGGGCATTGATTGCGGCAACGCAGAGCTCGTCAAGGCCGCGTGCTTCGGCGAAGGCGCGAGCGGCCTCTTCCCCGAGCATCACGGCGGCCATCGTTCCGTGACCGGCAAGCAGATCCTGATGCAACGATCGCTTCGCCACGATCGAAACGGCGTCGACCAGCGACAGCGCGCCGGCGGCGTAGGCCGCAGCGATTTCACCGACAGAGTGGCCGAAAACAGCAACCGGCTTGACGCCCATGGCGACCAGCGAATCCGACAGTGCAGCCTGCACCGCAAAGAGAAGCGGCTGCGCGATCTTCGTATCGCCAAGCTTCTTGTCGAGGTCCGGATCGGTGAGAAGATCTGTCAATGCGATGTCGGAGTGAAACTTGAACAGCGCGCTGACCGACGTGAAACACTGACGGAAATGGAGGTTCTCGCGGAATGCCTCGACACCCATGCCGGCCCATTGCGAGCCATTGCCGGAGAAGACGAAGGCGACCTTGGCGTCACGGGCGACGGCTTCGCCGATCTCGCCGATGCCGGAGCCCGGCTTTTCCAGATGGCTGGCAATCGCGCGGACGATATCTTCCGGCTGGTCGCTGCGAGCGGCGAAACGATGGCGCATATGGGTGCGGTTCGCACCCGATGCGGCGATCATCGAACGCGCTTCACCCTTGGAAGCATGCGCGAATGCCGTCTTGTAGTCGTTGAGAAGCGTTTCCAGGCTCGACGCCGTGTGAGCACTCGCTAGGAAAACATGACCGGAAGACGACGGGTTCGACGCCTTTTCGTCGGCCGCGGGTTCCGGGTCGCTGATGACGACGTGCGCATTGGCGCCGCCGAAGCCGAACGAGTTGATGCCGGCGAGCCGGGTGCGCTTTCCGCGCAGAAGCTCGATCGGGTTCGCCGTGACACGCACGTTGAGACCGTCGAAGTCGATGTGCTCGTTTGGCGTGTCGAAGTGCAGCGAAGCTGGCAGGTAGTTGTTTTCGAGCGCCATCACGGCCTTCAGCATGCCGAAGAGGCCGGAGGCGGGTTCCGTATGACCGATGTTCGACTTGATCGAACCGATCGGCACCGGCGCCCGGCGTTTGGCGCCGATGACCGTCCCGATCGACCAGACTTCGGCCGGATCGCCGACCTTGGTGCCGGTTCCGTGGCCTTCGACAAAGGCCACCTGGTTGGCATCGATGCCGTTGCCTTCGTAGATCGCCCTCAAAAGATTGGCCTGCGCCTCGCGCGACGGCAGCGAGATGCCGTTGGTGCGGCCGGCCGAGTTCACGCCGGTCGCGACGATCCGCGCGTAGCTGCGATCCTTCTCCCGGCGCGCCCGATCCGAGCGGCGTAGAACGAAGACCACGCCACCTTCGGCGCGCACATAGCCGGCGCCGTCGTTGTCGTAGGCGCGGCACAGGCCTTCCGGCGACAGCATGCGCGCCTGGGCGAAACCGACGAATGGCAGGGGGTGAGCAAGGATGTTGACGCCGCCGACGATCGCGGTGTCGATTTCGCCCGAGTTCAGTGCCCGCATCGCCTGGTCGAGCGCGACCAGCGAGGAGGAACAGGCCGTATCGACCGTCATGCTCGGGCCGCTGAGGCCGAAGATATGGGAGATACGGTTGGACACGATCGACAGCGTATTGCCGGTCATGAAGTAGGGACCGGCCGCTGCCGGGTCTTCCACCGTCAGGTTGGCATGGTCGAGGCTCGATGCGCCGATATAGACGCCGACATTCTCTCCCTGCAGCGATGTCGCCGAGATGTTGGCGTCTTCAAGCGCGCGCCAGGCAAGCTGGAGCAGCACGCGCTGCTGCGGATCCATGTACATGGCTTCGCGCTGCGACATGCCGAACACGGCAGGGTCGAAATCATAGAGTTGGTCGAGCACGCCGGCGGCAAAGGAATAGGTCTTGCCCTGCGTGCCCATGACGGGGTGCCAGAATCGCGCGACGTCCCAGCGATCCGACGGAATGCTGGTGACGGTGCACTTGCCTTGACGGAGAAGTTTGAACAACGCCGAAGGCGATTCTGCTCCAGGGGCGAGGCATGCACGCCCAATAATCTCAACAGCCATGTATGATCGAACGCTCTAAACTGCCGCTAAAGTTGCATCTGCGATTGCGCGTCGGAGGCCGAAATGCAATCGCCAATCGTCATGCTGCCGGGCTATCCCCAGCTATATTCGTTCCGCCTCATTAGTCAGCTTTTAACTTAAAGTCCCTAGCTTTCAACCCCAAACACTGAAGATATACACGCTGTCAACGCCAGTCCAAGGCGGATAAGGCGATAAACCACGCTCAAGGTAGAGAAGGTATGACCAGAAAGACGCGGGTCCAAATATTTTGCCCGTCTTGGTCTTCGGATGACTTGTTGTGGGACGGCGATTGTGCTTTTCAGGGACCGGCGAAATTCCCGGTCGGGAGATGATGCGGCGCGGAACTGTGAGTAAAATCATGGCCGTGTCGAATTTGGAGTGTCGTAGTTGAAACGAGTCAGTGCCCTTCTGCTTTGTACCGCCCTCGTGGGATGCCAGGCCGTTCCGGGCGAGGGGCCGCTGGCCGGAGCGATCGTCAAGGATGCCGGTCAGTCCGGCGCGGAGATCGGGCGCCAGAATGCGACCGTCTTCGATATCGTCGAAGTGGATGGCCGCACCGCGCGCCTCGTTTCCGATTATGTCTCTTCGACGCTCAACCGTCGTTTCGGCATTGGCGGCGGCGTCGGCCGAGTCGTCATCGGTGTCGGCGACGCATTGAAGGTGTCGATTTTCGAGGCCGGCAGCGATGGTCTGTTCTCGACGCAGGATTCCAAGCAGACAAGCATCGATCTCGTCGTCCAGCCGGATGGCAAGGCTGCGATCCCCTATGTCGGTCCGGTCAACTTTGCCGGCCTGACACTGGAACAGGCGCGTCAGGAAATCCTGGAAGCGCTGAAGCAGAAGGCGGTCGAGCCTGACGTCATCGTCACCAGCATGAGCACCGCCTCGCGCAACGTCACCGTTTCGGGTGCCGTCGGTAAGTCGTCGGTCGTGCCGCTCAGCCTCGTCGACGAAACGATCAACGAAGTGATCGCCAAGGCGGGTGGTCCCGTCGCCCAGCCCTACGAGACCTATGTCACGTTGGTGCGCGGCAAGAAGACCGGCACGGTTCTTCTCAAGTCGATCATCGAGAACCCGTCCGAGAACATCCACGTAAAGCCTGGAGACCAGATTTTCGTTGCACGCGATCCGCGTCGCTTCACGATCCTGGGCGCCGTCAAGGCCAACCAGCGCGTCGAATTTGGTGCCAACGACCTGAACCTGCTCGAGGCCATGGGTCTTGCCGGCGGTGGTGCGGACTATACGCTCGACATGAAGGGCTACTTCATCTTCCGTTACGAAGAGCCTGACGTGGTCATGAGCCTGCTCGGCCAGCAGCGCTTCAATGAAATGCTGCGCAAGGGCATGAAGACCGACAGCATGGGCCGCTACCCGATCGTCTATCGCTTCGACATGAGCAAGCCCGATAGCCTGATCGTGGGCCAGACTTTCCCGGTCAAGAACCGCGACGTCATTTATGCCTCGCGCCACCCGTCGGTCGACTTCTCGAAGTTCCTCAACTTCATCGCCCAGCCGGTCGGCATCGCCAATTCCGGCTTCGCGATCGCCGACAACCTCAACGGCAACTGATCGCACCAGACCGCTTTTTTCGAGAGGCGTCGACCGCAAGGTCGGCGCCTTTTGTCTGTCTGGCCTTATCATTTTCAAAGCCTGCGGAAGCGGCTTGTCGTCGCTCAAATTCTGTGATTGATCTTGGACTTAAATCGATTTTGGTGATCGATGACGTTGGCAGGCAGGGATGAATTATGGCGGATAAGGCGTTGGTCGTCGTGGATGTGCAGAACGATTTCTGCCCGGGCGGGGCGCTTGCGGTCGCAGGCGGCGATGATATCGTGCCGATGATCAATGGCATGATTGGCCGCTTCGAGCATGTGGTGCTGACGCAGGACTGGCATCCCGCTGGTCACTCGAGCTTTGCTTCAAGCCATCCTGGCAAGAGCCCCTTCGAGATGATCGCCATGCCCTATGGCGGCCAGACGCTCTGGCCGGACCATTGCGTCCAGGGAAGCGCCGGTGCCGATTTCCATCCGGCGCTTGAATGGACGCGGGCCGAACTCTTGATTCGCAAGGGCTTCCGGCCCGAGATCGACAGCTATTCCGCCTTCTTCGAAAACGACCGCCGGACACCCACGGGCCTCACCGGCTATCTCAGGGACCGCGGCATCAAGAAGGTGACGCTGTGTGGGTTGGCAACGGATTTCTGCGTGGCCTTTTCTGCGCTCGATGCCGTCGCACAGGGGTTCTCGACATCGGTCATCCTCGAAGCCTGTCGAGGCATCGACCTCAATGGTTCGCTTCAGGCTATGATTACCCGCATGCGTGATGCCGGTGTCGAGCTGAACTAGTTCGACTGCCCTCGCGCTGAGGAAGGAGAGATTTCACCGATGACGAAGACCGATATCGCCAGGCGCGTCTATAACCACGCCTGGAAGCTCGACCCGATCGTGCGAAGCCTGCTGGATACGGATTTCTACAAGCTCTTGATGCTGCAGATGATCTGGCAGCTTTACCCGGATGTCGACGCCACCTTCTCGCTGATCAACCGTACGAAGACGGTGCGGCTTGCGGACGAGATCGATGAACAGGAACTGCGCGAACAGCTCGATCATGCGCGCGAGCTGCGCTTCTCCAAGAAGGAGATGATCTGGCTCGCGGGTAATACGTTCTACGGGCGCAAGCAGATCTTCTCGCCGGAGTTCCTTGCCTGGCTCGCGAAATTCCGCCTGCCGGACTATGAGCTGAAACGCAGCGACGGCCAATTCGAACTGACGTTCCGCGGCCGCTGGGCCGAAACCACCATGTGGGAAATCCCGGCGCTGGCGATCATCAACGAGCTGCGCTCGCGCTCGGCGATGAAGGGACTCGGTCCCTTTACCCTCGACGTGCTCTATGCCCGCGCCAAGGCCAAGATGTGGTCCAAGGTCGAGCGCCTGCGGCAATATCCGAACCTCAGGATCTCCGATTTCGGCACGCGGCGGCGGCACAGCTTCCTCTGGCAGCGCTGGTGCGTCGAGGCGCTGAAGGAAGGGATCGGCAGTTCGTTCTCCGGGACCAGCAACGTGTTGCTCGCCATGGACAACGATCTGGAAGCGCTTGGTACCAACGCACACGAATTGCCGATGGTGGCTGCGGCCCTTGCCCGTAACGACAAGGAACTGGCTGCCGCCCCCTACAAGGTGTTGCAGGACTGGAACCAGCTCTATGGCGGCAATCTCTTGATCGTGCTGCCCGATGCCTTCGGCACAGCGGCGTTCCTGCGTGACGCGCCGAAATGGGTGGCGGATTGGACCGGCTTCCGGCCGGACAGTGCGCCGCCGATCGAGGGCGGTGAAAAGATCCTTGCCTGGTGGAAGAAGATGGGACGGGACCCCCGGGAAAAGCTGCTGATCTTCTCCGACGGTCTCGACGTCGACACGATCATCGAGACCTACCGGCATTTCGAGGGGCGCGTGCGCATGAGCTTCGGCTGGGGTACCAACCTCACCAACGACTTCGCCGACTGCGCCCCGACGGAAATCAGCGGCCTCAACCCGATCTCGATCGTCTGCAAGGTCAGCGAGGCCGACGGCCGCCCGGCGGTGAAGCTCTCCGACAATCCGCGTAAGGCAACCGGCGACCCCGCCGAGGTCGAGCGCTATCTCAAGTTCTTCGGCTCGGAAGACTTCGTCGAGCAGGCCGTCAAGGTCTGACGCCGAAGTAGCGCCACGAAGAGCGCGCTGCGGCTTTCCGCCAGTTGAAAAAAAGAAACCGGCAAGCGCCGGTTTCAATAGGGGATCAAAGATGTTGCGACTGTCCATCATCGCAATGTCAAATCTGGCAGTGGAATCTTAAGGTTGCGTTAAGGCGCCAACCTGCCGTTGCGTATCGCTTCTCTAAAACACGAACATGTAGAGAAGGATGATGACGATGAGCGGCACGCCCATGAGCCAGAGAATGATGCCTTTCATGTATAAGCCTCCGCGTTACTGCCTTTGAAACGGTAACGCGGCGAAGGCGGATACGTTCCCGATCTTGGCTTGCTCGCTCCGGTGCGTCAGGCCACGGACTGCAATCGCGTCTCTCCGCGGTTCAGAAAGCACATCTTGTCGAAAAGCCTGAGGTCGAGCGGATTCGGCAGCCGGATATCGTCAATATCGGGAAACGGATTTGTACTGGCATCGTAGGAACGGTCGATCTGGGAAATGAAGACCATGATGATGCCGTGTTCCTGTGCAAACGCCCTCAAGTTCAGAACCTGCGTCCCCAGTTCCGGGTTTTCACGCCTCTGGTCGAGCAGTTGCAAATAATCCACGACTACCAACGAGCCGCGTGGCGCTGATGCCAGCTTCTTGATGATGTACTCGGCGTTGATTGCACCCGAGCAGTCGATCTCGAAGAGCTCGACAAACGACGCGTATTCGGCGCCGACTGTGGGAAAACGATCGATCACGTCCTTCGTCGTATATTCCAGTGTGAAGAAATACGCCCGCCGGCCGACCTTCATCGAACTCACGGCCAGCTCGAGGCTCTTCAGCGTCTTGCCCTGTCCGGGCCGTGCACCCAGGAGAAGAAGATCTCCTGGGTGCAGACGCTCCAACACGGTGTCTTCGGGCTTGGCAGAGACATGCCTTGAGGCGAGAAGGCTCCAATTCGCATAGCCTTCGTGAACGGCGACGCGATTGAGTGCCTCATGAAGCGGAATGTCTTCATCGCGGGAAAGCCGCTTCGCTTTGCGCTTCAGATGGTAAATCGGCGCAGACAGTTTCATCTGTAACCTCCTGATGCGAGCAGTCTTCGCAATCCCTCCTTATGCTCAAGGCTCGAACAGTTGGTTCGGTGATGAGAGTGCCCCGTATGAAATCTACTTTCCCGAGCGGAGGGGGGAGGCGTGGGCGCGCCCGAATCGGAGCATAGCGCAGTGGCTGGACGAGGTGAATTGCCTGGTGACGGCCGAAATGGGAGAGAAGTCCGACGGGTGGGATGGAGCGGACGAAGCGGCGCGCCGTCCGCATGAACCGGTCACAGGTGCCGCCGACGAGGCATCTCTACCAGAGTGACGGGAGTAAATTGTTGAATGTCCTGAGGGAAACTGGTGCTGCTAGAGAGATTTGAACTCTCGGCCTCTCCCTTACCAAGGGAGTGCTCTACCCCTGAGCTATAGCAGCATCTGGCGGCCGGTTCGTGTGTCAGCCGCATCAAGCGAGGGGGCTATTGCCATAGCTGGACGGGGAGTGCAAGCAGCATTTCGAAGTTTTTCGCGAAGACCTGTGAGAAAGTTTGCCGCCGCTTCCGAAGACCCTGGTTTTGCGCTAATGCAGAACCATGCAGATAAACGACAGTGACGGCAGAAAAAACGAGCCCGCGCCGGACGAGCAGCGGACCGAGGGCAAGGTGCGCCGGGAGAAGAAGAAGGATACGACCGAGTCGGACCTGAAAAAGGCGCGACTTGCCAGGAACTTGCGCGACAATCTCCAGCGCCGCAAGCAGCAGGCGCGGGCGCGTCGCTCCGGTGCAGCTGATGAAGTGAGCGGCCTTCCTGCCGCAAAAACGGACGAATCCCAAGATTAGTACGGGGCAGGGGCGGCGTTCGCCGACCCTTTCCCATGTGCGGGCGGCCCAGCCGTCTGGCGTCCAATTGCATAAATGCTCGCGGTCGGGGGCGATCGAGGGCAGCGACTTAATCGATATGGCGACCTCTGGCGTCTGAATGGACGCTTGGCGTTCAAGGTACTTCTAATTTCGCGGCGTCTCCACTAAAGAGGCGCCTTCAGACAAACATGGATTATTTTTTGGAAAGGCGGGCCAAGCCCGTTCGAGAGGCCTCATGGATCGCATCAGGATTGTAGGCGGCAACAAGCTTAACGGCGTCATTCCGATTTCCGGCGCCAAGAACGCGGCCCTGCCGCTGATGATCGCGTCGCTTCTGACCGACGATACGCTGACGCTCGAAAACGTGCCGCACCTCGCCGACGTCGAGCAGTTGATCCGTATCCTCGGCAACCACGGCGTCGACATCTCCGTCAATGGTCGCCGCGAGCGCCAGGGCGAGAGCTACGCCCGCACCATTCATTTCACCTGCCGCAACATCGTCGATACGACCGCCCCTTACGAGCTGGTCTCGAAGATGCGTGCCAGCTTCTGGGTGATCGGCCCGCTGCTGGCGCGTGAAGGCAAGGCACGGGTTTCGCTACCCGGCGGCTGCGCCATCGGCACACGTCCGGTGGATCTCTTCATCGAAGGCCTGCAGGCGCTCAGCGCCAATATCGAGATCGACGGCGGCTACGTCAACGCGACGGCGCCGGAAGGCGGCCTGATCGGCGCGCGCTACACGTTCCCGAAGGTCTCGGTCGGCGCCACCCACGTTCTGATGATGGCTGCGACCCTTGCCAACGGCACCACGGTGCTGGGCAACGCCGCCCGCGAGCCCGAGGTCGTCGATCTTGCCAACTGCCTCAATGCCATGGGCGCCAAGATCACCGGCCAGGGCACGCCGACGATCACGATTGAAGGCGTACGTTCGCTTTCCGGCGCGCGCCACCGCGTCCTGCCGGATCGGATCGAGACCGGCACCTATGCCATGGCCGTGGCCATGACCGGCGGCGACGTCATCCTCGAAGACACCAATATGGCGCTGCTCGACACGGCGCTCGAAGCGATCCGCCGCGCCGGTGCCGAGATTACCGAGACGAACAGCGGCATCCGCGTCGTGCGCAACGGCGCCGGCATCAAACCGGTCGATGTCGTCACCGATCCCTTCCCTGGCTTCCCGACCGATCTGCAGGCGCAGTTCATGGGTCTGATGACCATGGCGAAAGGCACCTCGCACATCACCGAGACGATCTTCGAAAACCGCTTCATGCATGTGCAGGAACTGGCCCGCCTCGGCGCCAAGATCTCGCTTTCCGGTCAGACGGCGAAGATCGAAGGCGTCAGCCGGCTGAAGGGCGCGCCCGTCATGGCGACCGACCTTCGTGCCTCCGTCTCGCTCGTCATCGCCGGTCTGGCTGCCGAGGGCGAAACCATGGTCTCGCGCGTCTATCACCTCGATCGCGGCTTCGAGCGGCTCGAAGAAAAGCTCACCCGCTGCGGTGCGCATGTCGAGCGCGTCAGCGACTGATTTGATCGGTTGCGCCTGATACCGTTGCGGTTTCAGGCGCAACATCCTATGTCCATTTCAATTGTGGCACGGAAGATGTGCGGCGAAATGAAAGGGATGGACGGCATGAACGGTCTGAAGCTGCTGGCGCTCGACGAAGAGGATCTCGCTGTCGTCTCCGCGCACGTCCAGGATGCCGTGTTCAAGGTGTCGGGCCTGGAATATGACGCTCGGCGCAAGCAGTTCTCGCTCATCGTCAATCGTTTCGTGTGGGAGACGGCCGACGGCAAGCGGCGCTCCTTCGAGCGTCGGCGCGCACTGTTGTTGTTCAAGCAGGTGAATGCCGTCCGCTCGGTCGGCTTTGACCGGCGCGATGCCGAGGCGGTTCTGGATCTGCTGACGCTGAAGTTCAGCCTGCGCGGCGAAGGGCCAGAAGGCACGCTCGAACTGGTTCTGGCCGGCGATGCATCGATCGCGCTTGACGTCGAATGCATCGAAACGCAGCTTGCGGATACCGGCGGGGCGTGGGAAACCGCATTTAAGCCCAAGCATCCCGAAGGCGCTTGATCCACTCGACCCGAACGACACTGGCATACAAGGACGTCTCCTTTGGCAATCAGGCTCAATTTTCTCGACGGCGACTTCGAACAAAAGTTCGCGTCATTCCTGACGACCAAGCGTGAGGTGTCCGAGGACGTCAATGCGGTGGTCAAGACGATCATCGACGACGTGCGCGTCCGCGGCAACGCGGCGCTCGCCGAATATTCCAAGCGTTTCGATGGCGTCGATTTCTCCGTGACGCCGTTGGCCGTGAGTGCCGCCGAAATCGATGCGGCGATCCAGGCGGTCGAGCCGGAGGTGCTGGGCGCCCTGAAGGTCGCCGCCACCCGTATCGAGGCGCATCACGCCCGCCAGCGGCCGAAGGACGATATCTACGAGGACGCCATGGGCGTCGGCCTCGGCTCGCGCTGGACGGCGGTGGATGCCGTCGGTCTCTACGTGCCGGGTGGTACGGCGAGCTATCCGAGCTCAGTGCTGATGAACGCGCTTCCGGCGAAAGTGGCCGGCGTTCCCCGTATCGTCATGGTGGTGCCGGCAACGGGCGGTGAGATCAACCCGGCGGTGCTTGCAGCAGCAAGGCTTGCCGGTGTCGAAGAAATCTACCGCATCGGCGGCGCGCAGGCCGTGGCCGCGCTTGCCTATGGCACCGAGACGATTGCGCCGGTCGCAAAGATCGTCGGTCCCGGCAATGCCTATGTCGCCGCTGCCAAGCGCCAGGTTTTCGGCACCGTCGGTATCGACATGATCGCCGGCCCGTCGGAAGTGCTGGTCATTGCAGACAGGCATAACGATCCGGACTGGATCGCCGCCGATCTGCTCGCCCAGGCCGAGCACGATGTCGGCGCCCAATCGATCCTGATCACCGACGATCCGGCCTTCGGCCAGGCGGTCGAGGAAGCGGTCGAGCGGCAACTGAAGACGCTACCGCGCGCCGAAACCGCGGCGGCAAGCTGGCGCGATTTCGGCGCCGTCATTTTCGTTCCCGATCTCGAAAAGGCTGAGCCGCTTGCCAACCGTATTGCGGCGGAACATCTGGAGCTAGCGCTCGCCGATCCCGAACCGATGATCGCCAAGATCCGCAATGCTGGCGCGATCTTCGTCGGCCGCCACACGCCCGAGGTCATCGGCGACTATGTCGGCGGCTCCAATCACGTGTTGCCGACGGCGCGCTCGGCGCGCTTCTCCTCCGGTCTCGGCGTGCTCGACTACATGAAGCGCACGTCGATCCTTAGGCTCGATCCCGAGCAACTGCGGATCCTGGGGCCGGCGGCGATCGTGCTGGCAAAATCCGAAGGCCTTGAGGCCCATGCGCGCTCCGTCGCCATTCGTCTCAATTTCGAGGATGCTGGATGAAGGCGGACCGCAACCTGCGCCTCTGCGATGTCGTTCTGGACGAGACCATCGGCCGCTCGACGCCTGACGTGGAGCACGAGCGCGCGGTTGCGATCTTCGACCTGCTCGAAGAAAACCTGTTCGAGCCCGTCGGCCATCCCGGCGGTCCGTACAAGCTCAACCTCTCGCTCGTCGACGCGAAGCTGGTCTTTGCGATTTCGACCGAAAAAGGCGGCGACGTTGCCACCCATATCCTGTCGCTGACGCCGTTTCGACGGATCGTGAAGGATTACTTCATGATCTGCGAGAGTTATTACGAGGCGATCCGCTCGGCGACGCCAAGTCAGATCGAGGCGATCGACATGGGGCGTCGCGGCATCCACAACGAGGGCTCGCAGACCCTCCTGGATCGTCTGTCCGGCAAGATCCGGCTGGATTTCGATACCGCCCGTCGCCTGTTCACGCTCGTCTGCGTGCTCTATTGGCGCGGATGAGAGCGGGGACCGGCATGACGGGAACCGAGGTATCGCCACTCAAGACGCCCCGTTCGGTCCTATTCATGTGCGGCATGAATGCCATCCGCTCGCCGATGGCCGAAGCACTCGCCAAGGCAGCCCTGCCGGCCGGAACCTACGTCGCCTCCGCCGGTGTCCGGCACGGCGAACGCGATCCCTTCGTCGACGTGGTGATGGCCGAGGTGGGCTTGAGTCTCGGCCGGCATCAACCGCACACGCTGGACGAACTGGAGGACGATTACTTCGACCTCATCGTCACGTTGGCACCGGAGGCGCATCACAAGGCGCTGGAATTGACTCGCTCGATGGCCGTCGACGTGGTCTACTGGCCGACGCCGGACCCGACGGTGGCAGCCGGCACCCGCGAGCAGATCGTCGACGCGTACCGCGCAGTGCGGGATCACCTGTCGACGCTGATCAATCTTCGGTTGGTCGGCCCGCACAGACGAGAAAAAGCCTGAGAGCTTCACGGTAATCCGCGTGCGGTTTCCAGCGACAGTTCTTTTACATGTCTTCTTCAATCCTGACCGATTTAAAGCTAAAGACATGCCGCCGTTCAAAGTGCTATAGCGACCGCTGCGCCTCTGATAGGACGCGCGGCACTGTAGCCCGTCACAAAAGCGCAAAAGCCGGTCTTAGATGGTTCACAAATCCTCGTCGATTGTGTAGTTTCCGGCGAATTTTTCGGGATACCTGACGTATCCCTAAACAAAGATAGAAAGAACAGTCCTACATGGCGAAAGAAGAAGTCCTTGAATTTCCGGGCGTGGTCACCGAATTGCTTCCGAATGCGACCTTCCGCGTGAAGCTCGAAAACGAGCATGAGATCATCGCTCATACCGCGGGCCGCATGCGCAAGAACCGCATCCGCGTGCTTGCCGGCGACAAGGTTCTCGTTGAAATGACCCCGTACGACCTCACCAAGGGCCGTATCACCTATCGCTTCAAGTAAGCCGCTCCGGCTCTACGCAATTCCTGGAGCATTTCCGCTTATTCTTCGAATCGCGAAAACGCTCTAACCTTTGGTTGGATTGCAATTCCAGACGCAAAACCGCCTACCGCATTTTTGCTGGAATTGCTCTGGAGTGACGGCTCGTTCCGATGACAGTGGCCAAGAAACTGATACTGGCGTCCGGCTCGCCGCGTCGCGTCGAACTTCTGGCGCAGGCGGGCATAGAGCCCACGCGCCTGATGCCGATGGATCTCGACGAGACGCCGAAGCGTGCCGAACATCCGCGTTCGCTCGCAAGGCGGCTGTCGGCCGAGAAGGCGCGGGCAGCGCTTGCCGCGATCAAGGGCGAGCCCGGCTGGGACGGTAGCTACATCCTGGCGGCTGACACGGTGGTCTGTGTCGGACGACGTATTCTGCCGAAGCCGGAACTGGTCAGCGACGCATCCAGCGCGCTGCATCTTCTCTCCGGCCGCAGCCACCGCGTCTATACCGGCGTCTGCCTGATCACGCCGGACAAGACGCTCCGGCAGAAGGTCGTCGACACCAAGGTGCGCTTCAAGCGCCTTTCGGGCTTCGACATCGAAAGCTACCTCGCCTCGGGTCAATGGCGCGGCAAGGCTGGCGGCTACGGCATCCAGGGCATTGCCGGCAGCTTCGTGGTCAAACTCGTCGGCTCCTACAGCAATGTCGTCGGCCTGCCCCTCTACGAAACCGTCAGCCTGCTTGTCGGCGAAGGCTATGACGTGCACAATCGTTGGCTGGAAGGCTGAAGCCAGTGACCGACGAGACCCAAAAGAGCGGTTCGAACATCGCGCCCCTGCGGGCGCCTAGGCCCTGCCCGGAATGCGGACGGCCGTCGCATCGGGAGCATTATCCTTTCTGCTCCGACCGCTGCCGCAATGTCGACCTCAATCGCTGGCTCTCCGGCTCCTATGCCATTCCGGTCGCCGACGACGAAGCGAAAGCCGACGACGGAGACGACCGCTAGCGCGTTCCGACGTGGCCCTCCATGCATCCTCTAAGCTCTGAACAACGGCTGGACGATCCTGCGCGTCTGCAGGTGCGTGCAGCCGTCGTTTCGGCTTCTGAAGGCCGCTTCTCTCGCAACGAGTACCTGGGTGCGAGCACGATCCCTCTGAAACTCCTTGTCTTTTTGGTTTTTTCAACTGTCCACAGGATTTCGGTCAAAAAACTTTCATTTGGCGCTGGACACCGCCGAACAAGATGTTATAACCCCGCTCGCTTCCGGGGCACAAACAAGCGCCCCGAGGGTTCCGAAAGGAACCGCTGCCCGAAACGGCAGGATGCCCGGATAGCTCAGTTGGTAGAGCAGCGGATTGAAAATCCGCGTGTCGGTGGTTCAAATCCGCCTCCGGGCACCATTCATCTTTCAGAATGTTTGGTCCCTAAGATAAATACACGGCGGCTACGGCATGTGCGTCGTGACGCAATCCCACCTTTGACACTCCGTGCGATGTCCGTTGGCCTCATCCTCATGGAGCCTGATTGGCGCGGGGAGCCTTTGGCTCGGCGTAATCCCACCTGATTGGTCCCCGACAGATTGCAGCGAACTTTCAAGCACCCCCGAGGGAGCTGGCAATCTCTACCGATCCATGCCGGATCAACGGGCTATTTTAAGCGCACCGTGCGGCTATGCGGTTATCTTTAGAACTAATTAACCATCTCCTTGCTTGTATCGCCACAATCTCGCGTCGCCCATGATGGGCATTTTCAATTTTAAGATGTCTTTAATATGGTCAGCATTCACACGAACGCTGGGGCAATTTCTGCGCTCCAGGCTCTGCGAACAATCAATTCCGGCATGGCTTCGGCACAGGGCCAGGTAAGCTCCGGGTTGCGGATCCACACGGCGGCCGACAACGCAGCCTACTGGTCGATCTCGACGACCATGCGATCGGACAGCAAGGCGGTTTCCGCGGTCCAGGATGCGCTCGGACTTGGTGCAGCGAAGGTCGAGACAGCCTATGCCGGCATGGAGGCCGTCGTTGGCATCCTCAGCGAGTTCAAGTCCAAACTGGTGGCGGCGAAAGAGCCAGGCGTCGACAAGAGCAAGATCCAAAAGGAACTCGGGGAGCTGAAGCAGCAGGTCGCGAGCATTGTCGCGTCAACGAGTTTCAGCGGGCAGAACTGGCTGAAGACTGACGTCTCCGATATCTATGACAGCGATCTCAACCGAACGTCCGTCGTCTCCTCATTCTCACGCGATTCCAGGAATGGCGTGTCGCTCAACACCGCAGATTTTCATCTGAGAGAGTCCTCGCTGTTCAACAGCACGGGCGGCGGGATTCTTCAGGCGGACACGCGGGATCTGCGTACGATCGGCGGGATACGGTTCGTTACGGGTACCGATGTCGACGGCTATACGACCAACAGCCGCAACAATGCCAGAATCGGCGGCGCCGGCGAGTTTACTTTCAACTTCAGTGGCCCGATCACGTTTTCGGACCCGAGCCACAAGATCACCTTCGATGTCATCGTCGACAAGGACAGCAGCACGCAAGGTCTGCCGTTGCCGCACGATCCCGGCAAGCCCACGCTTGGGATCACGATCGATCGCTCGACCGTGGACACGGTTCTGGGCGCGGGTGCCAACGGCATCATCTCAAACTACACGCAGTATGCGGCCGTTCTCAGTCATGCCGTGACGAACGCGGGCGCGGGTGCGTTCGTGCGAACATACAACTACAACTATCCGCCCTATGCACCCATCATCGACAGGATCGGCTTCAGGACGCAGGAAAGTTCCGGGCTGGATGGATCCTATGTCGAAGTCGCCAATCTGACGGTCAACACCGCAACCGGGGGCGCCGGCGGACTGGCGCCGAACTCGGATTTCGGCGAGCGTGGATCGGAGATGACGCTGACCTTCGAACCTTTCGAGGTTTACAAGGATGTGGTCGTTTCCTTCAGTTTTGCGGTCAACGGCGAGCCGGCCAGCGCGCATTCCTTCGATCGCAACTACGTGAACAACCTGCTCGGCAAGGATACCGGCAAGATCGAAACCGCCGACGAGATGGTGACGCTCCTGCAGTCGCTCATCACGCGGCCTGGCACCATTATTCAGAATGATGGGGCAGGCGGGGTGTTGGTAAAGTCCGATCCTGCCGTCGATCGGAAGTCCGGCATTTCGACGCGCATCGAGTTCTCGGGCATCGGCGTCAACATCGAGCCGATCGCGCGACGCAATTTTATGGATATCGATATCGCCGCAAGCCCGCAGTCGATCGATTCCTACATTCAATATATCGAAGTCGTGTTGCAGAAGACGATCGACGGAGCTGCCGCATTGGGTTCGCTCCTGACGCGCATCGACATGCAGTCCAGCTTCGCTCAGTCGCTGATGGCCACCATCGAAAAGGGTGTTGGACGTTTGGTGGATGCCGATATGAACGAGACGTCGACGCGCCTGAAGGCACTGCAGACGCGGGAGCAGCTTGGCATCCAGGCTTTGCAGATCGCCAACTCCAACGCACAGAACATTCTGCAACTCTTTCGCTGAATGATCTCACCACCGCGAAGCGATGGTTGTCGAAGCCGAACGCCGATTGTGGTTGAGGCAGGTCTCCAGCATCTGTTTTCGGGGGCGTCCTCCCGCTTCACGTGACAAGACTTGGAAGGGGGATGTTCCGGCATCGATCCTCCGTTCTATCGA
>NZ_JAEPRP010000028.1:12216-28316 GCF_016652895.1 Ensifer sp. SSB1 | reverse complement strand
CTATCGAAAGCGGGGATCGGCGGCTGTTACCTGCGTTACATGTCCGTCGCAGCTTCTGCCTATTCTGGCGCCCGGGAGGACCTGAGCGACGAACGTTTCGTCGCGTAATCGATGCCACGAAACCACAACAAAAACAGGGTCGTGGCAGGGTCAACCGAGGATTAGAAATGCGTAAATTTGCCAGGCTTTCTTTAGCAACTTTCGTCGCGGCCACGATCGCCGCGGGCGCAGCCGCTCCTGCCTTCGCAGGCGGCAGCTACTACAAGGGCGTGTCACCAACGCCGGTCAACGAAGGCCACCGGAGCGAGAAGTACAATCCGCCCGGAAAGACCGTAAACCGACCGCCGCCGAGAAACGGCTCCTACTACAAGGGCATCATACGCAAGTAGGAAGGGCAGGTGTGAGGCCGAAAAAAAAATGCCGTTGGCGCGCGGCCACGGCTTCACCTCTCAGACGGTGGCACCTGGAAAACAGGAAAGGGCGCGGTGGCGCCCTTTCGTTCAGATCAGAACATGGCTGAGAATATCGCCTTCACTGACCACCATGTTCGGCGGATAGCCTTCGCGCAGATAATGCTTGCGGTCGCTATCGGAGGTGATGAACACGGCGGTGCGGGCCATCTCGTCCGCCGTCAATTGTGTCGTTGGCGGCACGACGGCGATTTCGGAGCGCAGTCCCAGCTCACGCAGCAGCGCCTCGATCGCGCCGTGGTCGTCCACGCCGTGAAGGACAAGCCGATCGACTTCTGCGATCGCGTTCGTGTGCCACGTGACGGTCTGGAGCGCGACCATGAGGGGCAGCGCCGCCCTTGCCTGCTGAACGTCGGGATGGTGCTCGAAGCCGCCCAGCATCAGCCGCGTATAGAGCTCATAGGCGCGAACATAGTCTTTCTTCAGCACCCACATGCGCAAGGCGACGCTCATGCGGACCATGGTGAAGTCCCTGATCTGCGCATCGAAATAGGCACGGCGATCGGCGGTCAGCTTCACAGCACCGCGTTTGGCGCCGCTATAGATGAAGTACTCGAGACCGCCGCGATACGTATCCCACCCGGTCAGCGTTTCGGCGTGGCCGGCCTGCGGCCGATCGCGGACGATCTTGGAGCGTATCACCTGGCGGTAGAAAGGCTTCTTCAGGAAGGTGACGGCACCGAGTTCGAGAAAATGTGCGAGATAGGAGAAGGCCCAATAGGCGAAGTGCCGAGGCGCCCAAGCGGAGCGCAGGGCCGAGGTCCGGTAGATGCCGATCTCGGGAAAGACATGTCGGTCAACGAGAAAGTCGAACACCGGCTCGAATTCCCTCTTCTTGAACTTCGTGTCCTTGTCGACCGAGAAGAACGGCGCGTTGTCACGGCCGTCGACCTCGTCATGGGTGTACCAGGGCGCAAAACAGGCGGTCACTTCCGGATTGAGGTCCAGATACCGGATTGCCTCGCGCAGGCCATCGTTGATGAGCACGTCGTCGTCGGCGAGGTAGAGCGTGTACTCGCCGACCGCGCGGCTGACGGCACTGATGACGTTGGGAATCGCGCCGAAATTCTCCGACTGACGGAAATAGCGGATCGGCAGCCCCTTGGCGACAAAACGATCGACGATCTCCCGGGTGCCATCGGTCGAGGCGTTGTCGGAGATGATGATCTCGTACTTGAAGGAGAACTGGTAGAGTTCGACGAAGTAGCCGAGCGCCTTTTCGAGAAAGGGCGCGCGGTTATAGGTGGGAATGCAGATGCTCAGCTTGACCTGGCTCACTCGCCTCTCCTCAGTCATGTGCGACATCGAGCCCTCGGCCAAGCCGCCGGTCGCGTCTCCGTTGCTTGCACGCCGGCACGAGAACAGCGGTAGCTGGCGATGCAACGGCAGGGCAGGGACCAGGCGCCTCCGGGCGCAATGGGCAGCGCGTCGGGGGGGCCATTCCTAGGGCTCCCTTATTCCGCTTCGATCTTGCCTGAGCCTTGTCTTGAATGGAGGCGGTTCAGGCGGCCGCGATTGCGGCCTTCGTTAGCGAATTGTTAACCATGCTGGCGCAATCTCGATGGTTGTAACAATAGCGCTCGAACCCGGCGCTTATCGAGCTTTCCGCCCAAAAAGCAGACGCATTCGTTCATTCCTAAGGGAGCAGAGACAAGGATGTACGATATGGCAGCTCACATGATGAAGATGCTGATGAGCATCATGGCTGCGTTGTCGCTCGGCTCGCTGCTGTTTCTGCTGGCTGTCCTCTAGCGGCGACTTCGGGCGACGCACCACTCAGGGATAGAGGTAGAATTCGTCCCAGCTCTCGTGCGGCACAAGCTCGCCGATCTTGTATTCGAAGGACAGGACATCCAGGTGCTCCGTATCGGTGCGGCACTTGAACTTCAGCTTGTACCATTCACCCTTGCTGCGGAACACAGCGCCCGGCGCCTTCATCTTGTCTTCCTTCACCACCGGTTCGGCGAAGGTGTAGGCGATTACCTTGTCCGGCTTGAAGGTCGACTTGTCGGCATTGATGCGCTCCATCGCCTCGGTGTCGCAGCGCTGTTCCAGGCGGGTCTGCGGGTCAAGCTTTTCGAACTGGCGTACCAGAGACTGATCCATCGCCAGCGCCGGGGAAAATGTGGCAGCGAAGATGAGCGGGTACGCGAGTAGCTTCATGCTTGACGGACTCCTGATCATGCAAAGAACCGAACCGGCAAATCACTACCGGTGCGCGTCTGCGGTTTCAGTTAAGCTTTGTGGCCATTCCAAGGCAAGCCGCGCTTGCGAAACGCCGAACTACGTTTCCGATACGTCGATCCACTCTGCCCCGGTCAGTTCGGCGATGCGGGCGGGACTTATGTGCACGGCCGCATTGGTGGCGCCGGCGGCCGGCACGACGATGTCGTAGGCCTTCAGCGACAGGTCGCAGTAGATGCTGTGCGGCTTGGCAAGGCCGAAGGGGCAGACGCCGCCGACCGGGTGGCCGGTCTCGGCTTCGACTTCGTCGAAGCCGAGCATACGCGCCTTGGTGCCGAAGCGGGCCTTGTACTTCTTGTTGTCCAGGCGGGCGTCACCACGGGTGACGATCAGAATCACGTCGTCGCCGACGCGAAGCGCCAGCGTCTTGGCGATCTGGGCCGGCTCGACGCCATGGCCCTCGGCCGCAAGGGCAACGGTGGCGGTGCTTTGTTGTAGCTCGATGACGTCGATGTCGGGGGCATGCTCGGAAAAGAAGTGTTTGACGGAGGTCAGGCTCATGGCGAACAGTTCACGTTATTAAAAGGCAATGGCGGTCAGCCGCGGCGCGAAGAGCGCTATGATCTTGTGTGCCGGGCGCGCAAATCTCTCAGTCGTCGTTGGAGGCGTCAAGGTCTTCCGGGCGCAGACCTTCCTGCTGCGGTGGCAGGTAGCCGTGGCTGGTGAACCAGCTCTCGAGGATTGCGATGATCGCCTGGTCTCGTGTCTGCAGGCCCGGATGATCCGCGATGAAATGCTTGAGCGCCGTTTCGATCTTGTCGGTGTAAAGCGCGTTCATGCTCGCCTCCGTCTGGCAATGTAAGATTTTCCGGCTGACGACCCGGCCAGCAAATCAGAGTGCTACAGCACCCTTCGCGCGTCCAGATAGAGCGACCCGGGGGGCTCCCAGGCGCGAAGGGTTGCTGCTGCCGGATAGTGTGGGATCAGGCCTGTTTGACGATGCGGATCAGCACCAGCAGGATAACGGCGCCGATCGTCGCGTGCAGGATCGCCGAGAGGATGCCCGTCCCGAGGCTGATGCCGATCGCCGGGAAGAGGAAGCCGGCGATGAAGGCGCCGATGATGCCGACCACCATGTTGCCGATCAGGCCAAAGCCGAAGCCTTTGACGATGAGGCCGGCAAGCCAGCCGGCGATCGCGCCGACAATCAGGAAGACGAGAATGCTTTCGATACCCATGAACGGTTCCCTTTCCGTTGGACCTACAAGGGAAAGATAGATCAGGAATTGAAATCAGATAGGGGGCAATTTCATCGCGCGACGATTTTTTTGAACCGTCGCGCTTGATGAAAGTCAGACGATACCGCCTCCGCCACCGGCAACGGCAGGGCGTTCAGCCGCGACTTTCGCACGGTAACCGCTCTTGCGATAGGTCGCGACAGGCGCGACCGCCCCGCCGCTTTCAAGCCGCGCCATGGCAAGGATCGGCTCGACGTCGGTGCGGAAGGCAGTCTTCAGCGTCTCGCTCGCCATCAGGGCGTCATTGTCGTCCTGCCAGGTTTCAAGCGCCTTGCGATCGACGATCAGCGCCTGGGCATAGGCGCGGCAGACCTCGGTGGCGCTCGTCATCAGGCTTTCGATCGGGTCGGTGACGTTGTGGCTCTGGTCGAGCATATGCGCCGGCTCAAAGCCTTTGGCGCGCGCTTCCGCATCCACCAGTTCGTTGAATACGAGAAACAGGCGGTAGGGGTCGATTGCGCCGGTGTCGAGATCGTCATCGCCGTATTTCGAATCGTTGAAGTGGAAGCCGCCGAGCTTGCCGAACTGGATGAGGCGGGCGACGATCATCTCGATATTGACGTTCGGCGCATGGTGGCCAAGGTCGACCAGGCAGAAGGCCTTGGGTCCGAGTTCCTGGGCGATCAGATAGTTGCTGCCCCAGTCCTGCACCACGGTCGAATAGAAGGCAGGCTCGAACATCTTGTGTTCGGTGAAGACTCGCCAATCCTCCGGCAGCGCTGCATAGACCGACTTCATCGCGTCGAGATAACGCTCGAAGGCGCGGGTGAAGTTGCTCTGGCCGGGGAAGTTGGAGCCGTCGCCGACCCAGACCGTCAGCGCCTTGGAGCCGAGTTGCCGCCCAATCTCGATGCATTCGAGATTGTGTTCCACCGCCTGGCGGCGCGTGGCGGCGTCGGCGTGCGACAGCGAGCCGAACTTGTAGGAGTGCAGCTGGCCGGGCGCGTCGGAGAAGGTGTTGGAGTTCATCGCGTCGAAGCCGAGACCGAGCGACGTGCCCTTCGCTCTCAGTTCGGAAATGTCGTTCACCTTGTCCCAGGGGATGTGCAGCGAGACGGTCGGGGTCGCCCGGGTCAACTGCTGGATGACGGCGCAATCTTCGAGCTTGTCGAAAATGTTGCGTGGCTCGCCCTTGCCGGGGAAGCGGGCAAAGCGCGTACCGCCGGTGCCCACACCCCAGGAGGGGACGGCGACGCCATAGGCGGCGACCTTGCGCTTGATCGCGTCGATCGAGATACCACGGCGGTCGAGCCGCTCGCCGAGGCTTTCATAATCCCGGCGAAGTGCAGTGAGCCGGCTTTCGTTCTCGGCCTCGACCGTTGCCTGGCTGATCATGGTGGTCGTCATGAAACTCTCCTCGATCAGCGGGTGAAGGACTGGGCGTTGCCCGCGTCGACATTGATGATGTTGCCAGTCGATTTCGCCGACATGTCGGAGGAAAGGAAGTAGATCGCCTCGGCGATATCCTCGGGGAAGACACTGAGCTTCAGCATCGAGCGCTCGCGATAATGCGCCTCCAGGTCGTCGACATCCATCTTGTAGGCGGCGGCACGCTGCTCCTTCCATTCGCCGGTCCAGATCTTCGAGCCGCGCAGAACCGCGTCCGGATTGACGACGTTGACGCGGATCTGTGCGCTTGCACCTTCAAGCGCCAGGCAGCGGGCGAGATGGATCTCGGCGGCCTTGGCGGTGCAATAGGCCGACGCGCCGGGGGAGGCGGCAAGGCCGTTCTTGGAAGCGACGAACACGACGTTGCCGCCGGCCTTTTGCTGGCGGAAGATGCGGAAGGCCTCACGCGAGACAAGGAAATAGCCGGTCGTCAGAATGTCGATGTTCTTGGTCCAGAGCGCCAGCGTCGTGTCTTCGATCGCGGCAGACGAGGCGAGGCCGGCGTTGGAGACGAGAATGTCGAGACCGCCGAAGGCAAGCAGCGCGTCGGCGAAACCGCCTTCGACCGCCGCTTCGCTGGTGACGTTCATGCTGACAGAGCGGACGAAATCCTTGCCGTAGCGCGCGGAAAGCTCGCTCGCAGCGGCGCTCAGTGCGGGTTCGTCGATATCGGCGAGCACCACGCAGGCGCCTTCCTGCATCAGCCGGTTGGCCGTCGCCTTGCCGATGCCGCCGGCGCCGCCGGTGACGAGCGCGATACGGCCGGCCAGGCTCTTCGGTTTCGGCATGCGCTGGAGCTTTGCTTCCTCAAGCAGCCAGTATTCGATGTCGAAGGCTTCCTGCTCCGGTAGGCCGACATAGGTGGAGACCCCGGAGGCACCGCGCATGACGTTTATGGCGTTGACATAGAATTCGCCAGAGATGCGGGCGGTCGCCTTGTCCTTGGCAAAGGTGATCATGCCGACGCCGGGCACTAGATAGACCACTGCATTCGGATCGCGCATGGCGGGGCTGTCTTCGTGCTTGCAGCGCTCATAGTAGGCCGCATAGTCGGCGCGATAGGCGGCAATCGCCTCGGGCAGTGCTGTCAGCGTCTTGTCGACATCGGGACTGGCCGGGTCGAAATCGACCACCAGCGGGCAGATCTTGGTGCGCAGGAAATGGTCGGGGCAGCTGGTGCCGAGTGCTGCGAGCGGCTTCAGGTCACGGGCGGTGACAAAATCAAGCACAGCCTGGCTGTCGTCGAAATGACCGACCTTGCGCTCGTCTGCGCTGATCAGGCCGCGGATGACGGGCATCAGCTTGCGAGCGACGTCGGCACGCGCGGCAGCATCAAGCGTCGCAGTGACTGCCCCACCGAAGGCAGGCTTGGTGTTCTCAGCCTCGAACCAGGCGATCGCCTTGTTGATGATCTCGATCGTCGTCTCGTAGGCCTCTTTCGCCGTATCGCCCCAGGTGAAGAGGCCGTGGCTTTCGAGCACGACACCGCGCGCCCGGGGATTTTCCAGGCAGAATTTTTCAAGCCACAGGCCGAGCTCATAGCCCGGACGCTTCCACGGCAGCCAGCCGATGTCGTCGCCGAAGATCTTCGCTGTCAGTTCGCGACTGTTCTTTGACGCGGCAATCGCGATGATCGCATCGGGATGCATGTGGTCGACGTGCTTCTTCGGCACATAGGCATGCAAAGGCGTGTCGATGGATGCGGCGCGCGGATTGAGATTGAAGGTGCAATGCGGCAGGTAGCCGACCATCTCGTCTTCGAACGCGACTCCGCGGTAAATCGACTTCAGCGCGTTGAGCTTGTCCATATAGAGCGTGGCAAAGCCGTCGAGCTTGATCGTTCCGACATCACCGCCGGAGCCCTTGACCCAGAGAACCTCAACCGTGCCGCCACCGAGCGGATCCTTCTCCATCACCTTGGCCGAGGTATTGCCGCCGCCGTAGTTGGTGATGCGCTTGTCGGAGCCGAGCAGGTTCGAGCGATAGAGCAGGCGCCCGGATTCGCTCATGCCGGCAGCCTTTGCCTCGTCCCAAAGGTTTGCAAGTCGTGCGCCCTGCTGCTTGTCAAGCATCTCGAATTCCTCCCGGTCAGATGCCGCGCGGCTTGGCGACCGCGCAGAGATGTGGTTGGCATCAGATCACAGGACTTGAGTGTTAAAGTCAATCAAAAACGATCAAGTTCGCGCATATTGCGCTGCACAATGAAAAAATATGATTGATTGTGATTGACAATGGTCGATCGTGATGGAAGCATGAAAAGCATCGGAGGAGCGCATGCACGAGAAAGAAAGACACCGGATCATTCTGTCGGCGGTTCAGGAAAAACCCGTCGTCACCGTCCAGGAACTGGTCGATCTGACCGACAGTTCCGAGGCGACGATCCGGCGTGATATTGCAGCCCTCCACGTGCAGAAGAAGCTGCGCCGGGTGCGCGGCGGTGCGGAAGCGATCAACCCGCCGCAGTTCGTCGGGCTTGCCGGTCGGCCGTTCAAGGTCAACGAAGGTCTGCACGCCCGCGAAAAGCAGGCGATCGCCAAGGAGGCGGTGGCGCTTTGCGAAGATGGCGAGCCGATCATCATCAATGGCGGCACCACCACCTTTCAGATGGTGCATTTCCTCAGCAATCGCCGGATGCAGGTCTTCACCAACTCCTTCCCGATCGCCGAGCATCTGCTGAAGCATTCGAAGAATACGGTGATGCTGTCGGGCGGCACGATCTACCGCGAGCAGAACATCATCCTCAGCCCCTTCGACAATGACGTGACGCGCAATTTCTATGCGCGCCGCATGTTCATGGGGGCGCAAGGATTGGGACCGCTCGGCCTGATGGAGGCCGACCCGCTGCTGATCCAGGCGGAGCAAAAGCTGATCGACCAGGCGGACGAACTCGTCGTGCTGGTCGACTCATCGAAATTTCACAAGCGCTCCAGCCTGATCCTGTGCGGATTGAAGCGGATCGCCACGGTGATCACGGATTCGGGCATCGAGGACAGGCATGCCGCGATGCTCGAAAATGCCGGTGTGAGGCTGGTCGTTGCCAGCGGCAGAGCCGGCACGGACGCAGAGAACATGTCCTCGTCCGCCTGAGGCGGAGGAGGGAGGGGAAGGTGGCGGTCACGGCCGAAACGGCCGGGTCGTCGCCGAACGGAGGAATTCGCGCCGGATGCGATTTTCGCGCACCGGACAATGGGAGGAAATGAGCATGAAGATCCTGAAGTCACTGATGGTAACGGCCGCCGTATCGCTGGCGCTGATGGCCAATGCCGCGCATGCGGAAAACAAGAAGATCGCGCTCGTCGTCAAGGCGCTCGGCATCGGCTTCTTCGAAGCCGCCAACAAGGGCGCGCAGGAAGCCGCCAAGGAACTGGGCGACGTCGAGGTGATCTACACCGGCCCGACGACGACGACCGCCGAAGGCCAGATCGAGGTGATCAACTCGCTGATCGCGCAGAAGGTCGACGCGATCGCGGTCTCCGCCAACGATACCGACGCTCTCGTTCCGGCGCTGAAGAAGGCGATGGATCGCGGCATCAAGGTCATTTCCTGGGATTCCGGCGTCGCCAAGGACGGCCGCCTGATGCACCTGAACCCGTCGTCGAGCCCGCTGATCGGCAACATGATCATAAAGCTCGCCGCCGACAACCTTCCCGAAGGCGGCGACGTCGCCGTGCTTTCGGCAACGGCAACCTCGACCAACCAGAATGTCTGGATCGAGGAAATGAAAAAGGTGCAGGGCAACTACAAGGGCATCAATGTCGTCGCGACCGTTTACGGTGACGACCTTGCCGACAAGTCCTACCGCGAAACGCAGGGCCTCATTCAGTCCTATCCGAACCTGAAGGCGATCATTGCACCCACCTCGGTCGGCATCGTCGCAGCTGCCCAGGCCGTCACCGACGCCGGCAAGATCGGCCAGATCAACGTCACCGGTCTCGGCCTTCCCTCGGAAATGGCCGGTCACGTGAAGTCGGGCGCCTCCAAGTCCTTCGCGATCTGGAACCCGATCGACCTCGGCTACTCCGCAACGATGATCGCCTATGACCTGATCAACGGTGCCGAAGCCAAGCCGGGCGCGGAACTGAAGATGGGCCGCATGGGCGCCGTCAAGCTCGACGACAACAACGAAGGTGCGATGGCTGATCCGTTCGTCTACGATGCCAAGAACGTCGAGGAATTCGCCAAGATCTTCTGATCGGGTGAACCGCCTGGCCGATGTCGGCCCTCATCCCCGCGGGGAGGCTGCCCTTCATCCGCCTGCCGGCACCTTCTCCCCGCTTACGGGGAGAAGGGACAACCGGCAATGGTTTGCCTTCGTCCTGACGAGGGGGAGGAGCGCGGCATACTCGTTCCCTCTCCCCGCCCGCGGGGAGAGGGTTAGGGTAAGGGGCAACCTCGCGCAGCCCAATGCGGGCATACGAGTCCCGAACGACTTTGCGTCATCGAAACACTGAACTGGTGGACTGTCTCTTGCTGCAGGATACGCTCACATCGCGGATGAAGCCCGCCATTGCGCTCGAGGGGATCTCGAAGTCCTTCCCCGGCGTGAAGGCGCTCTCCGACGTCTCGCTGTCGCTCTATCCGGGATCTGTGACCGCGCTGATCGGCGAAAACGGCGCCGGAAAATCGACGCTGGTGAAGATCCTGACCGGCATCTACCAGCCGGACCATGGCACCATCTCCGTTGCCGATCGGGAGGTACACTTTCCGACAGCGCTCGCGGCGGCGCGTGCCGGCGTCACGGCGATCCACCAGGAAACCGTACTTTTCGACGAACTCTCGGTCGCCGAGAACATCTTCCTCGGCCGTGCCCCGCGCAAGCGGGTCGGGCTGATCGACTGGAAGAAGCTTAATGCCGATGCACGCGCCCTGCTCGCGCGCGCCGGTGCCGATTTTGATCCGACGATCCGACTGCGCGATCTCGGTATTGCCAAGAAGCATCTCGTCGCGATCGCCCGGGCGCTATCCGTTGATGCCCAGGTGGTCATCATGGACGAGCCGACGGCAGCGCTGTCGCACAAGGAAATCAATGAGCTCTATGCCCTCGTCGAGCGGCTGAAGGCCGACGGCAAGGCGATCCTCTTCATCAGCCACAAGTTCGATGAGATCTTCCGCATCGCCGATCGCTACACGGTCTTCCGCGATGGAACGATGGTGGACGAGGGGCTGATTGCCGATGTCAGCCAGGACGAACTGGTGCGCCTCATGGTCGGTCGCGCCGTCGGATCGGTCTATCCGAAGAAGGACGTCGCGATCGGCGAACCGGTGCTGACCGTTTCCGGCTACCGCCACCCGACCGAATTCGAAGACATCAACTTCGAGCTTCGCCGCGGCGAGATTCTCGGCTTCTACGGCCTTGTCGGCGCCGGCCGATCGGAGTTCATGCAGTCGCTGATCGGCATCACCCGCCCATCGGCCGGTGCGGTCCGGCTCGATGGCGAAGTGCTGGTCATCCGCAGCCCTTCCGAGGCGATCCGGTCAGGTATCGTCTATGTGCCGGAAGAGCGCGGCCGGCAGGGCGCGATCATCGGCCTGCCGATCTTCCAGAACGTCACCTTGCCGTCGCTGTCGCGCACCTCGCGCTCGGGCTTCCTGAAACTTGCCAACGAGTTCGCGCTCGCCCGCGAATATACCTCGCGTCTCGATCTGCGCGCCGCCTCACTCGATCAGGATGTCGGCACGCTCTCGGGCGGCAACCAGCAGAAGGTCGTCATCGCCAAGTGGCTGGCGACCCGGCCGAAGGTGATCATCCTCGACGAACCGACCAAGGGCATCGACATCGGCTCGAAGGCTGCAGTGCACGCCTTCATGAGCGAACTGGCGGCGCAAGGCCTCAGCGTCATCATGGTCTCCTCGGAAATCCCCGAGATCATGGGCATGTCCGACCGTGTCATCGTGATGCGAGAAGGACGGATCGCCGGTCGTTTCGAGCGCGCCGATCTGACGGCGGAAAAGCTGGTGCGTGCCGCCGCCGGCATCCAGGAGGCCGCGTGATGGCGAAGTTTCTTAGAAATCGCGAATTGCTGCTCGTCGGCGCGATCGCCGTGCTGCTCGCGCTGATCACCTGGCGCTTCCCGCCCTTTGTCGCACCGGCAAATCTGGCACGCGTCTATAACGACACCTCGATCCTGATCATTCTGGCCCTTGGCCAGATGGCGGTGATCCTGACGCGATGCATCGATCTCTCGATGGCCGCCAACCTGGCGCTCTCGGGCATGGTGGCGGCGATGCTGAACGCCGCCTTTCCGGGCCTTCCGATCCCGCTGGTCATCCTCGCCGCCATGGCGCTCGGCACGCTGCTCGGCATGATCAACGGCGCGCTCGTGTGGAAACTCGATATTCCGCCGATCGTCGTCACGCTCGGCACCCTGACCATCTATCGCGGTCTGATCTTCCTTTTGAGCGGCGGCAAGTGGATCAACGCGCACCAGATGAGTGATGCGTTCAAGGCGCTGCCGCGTGCCGAGCTCATCGGCTTTCCGGTTCTTTCCTGGCTCTCGCTTGTCATGATCGGACTTGTCTTCCTGCTGATGAGCCGGACGGCGCTCGGGCGCGCCTTCTACGCCGTAGGCGGCAATCCGCATGCGGCCGTCTATACCGGGATCGATGTCGGCCGCACCCGCTTCTCGGCCTATTGTCTTTCCGGTGCGCTCGCCGGGCTTTCCGGCTACCTCTGGGTATCGCGCTACGCGGTTGCCTATGTCGATATCGCAGCCGGCTTCGAACTTGACATCATCGCCGCCTGCGTCATCGGCGGCATCTCGATCGCCGGCGGCATCGGAACGGTGGCCGGCGCCGTGCTCGGTGCGCTGTTCCTCGGCGTGATCAAGAACGCGTTGCCGGTCATCAATATCTCGCCCTTCGCCCAATTGGCGATTTCGGGCTTGGTCATCATTGTCGCTGTTGCCGTCAACGCCCGCGCCGAGCGGCGTAAGGGCCGCGTCATCTTGAGAAAGGCGGAGGCTGTCTGATGGCCGAGACGCACCTTACCCCACGACATATCCCCGATCGGCTGGAAGGCCGCGGCGCGCGCCTGCTGAAGAGCTGGGAAAGCCTGCTGCTTGTCGTCGCCTGCCTCATCTTTCTCGGCAACTCGCTGGCCTCGCCCTACTTCCTCGACCCGTGGAACCTCTCGGACGCGACCTTCAACTTCACCGAAAAGGCGATGATTGCCTTCGCCATGGCGCTGGTGATCATTTCCGGCGAGATCGATCTGTCGGTGGCCTCGATCATCGCGCTCGCCTCGACGGCGATGGGCTATGCCGTGCAACTTGGCTTCGACACGCCGGCGCTGGTGGTGATCGGTCTCTCTGTCGGGCTTCTTTGCGGTGCGATCAACGGCCTGCTGATCACCGGCCTCGGCCTGCCATCGATCGTGGTCACCATCGGCACCATGAGCCTGTTCCGCGGGCTCTCCTTCATCATCCTCGGCGACCAGGCCTTCACTGGTTATCCCGACAGCTTTTCCTGGTTCGGTCAGGGCTATGTCTGGTGGGTCTTTTCTTTCGAGTTCACCCTCTTCGTCGCCCTTGCGGTGGTCTACGGCGTCGTGCTGCACAAGACCAATTTCGGCCGTTCGGTGTATGCCATCGGCAACAACCAGACGGCGGCACTCTTCTCCGGTATCCGCGTTGGGCGCATCAAGTTCATCCTGTTTCTCCTGACCGGGCTGATGGCCGGGCTCGCCTCGATCTGCCTGACCTCGCGCCTCGGCTCCACCCGCCCGTCGATCGCGCTCGGCTGGGAACTCGAAGTGGTGACGATGGTCGTGCTCGGCGGCGTCAATATTCTCGGCGGCTCCGGAACCATCCCCGGCGTCGTGCTCGCGGCGCTGATCATGGGCATGGTGACCTTCGGCTTCGGTCTGCTCAATGTGCCCGGTATCGTCATGTCGATCTTTATCGGCCTGCTGCTGATCTCGGTGATCGCACTCCCCATCCTCTGGCGGCGTGCCCGCCGCCGTCTTGCGCATTGAGGCTCTGATGGAAAAATACGCATTCCGCATGCGGCTGAACCCCGGCATGGCCGCCGAATACAAGGCGCGGCACGACGCCATCTGGCCGGAGTTGGCGGCGCTTTTGAAGGAAGCCGGCGTCTCCGACTACTCCATCCATCTGGACGAGGAGACCAACCTGCTTTTCGGCGTGCTCTGGCGCACCGGCGATCACCGCATGGCCGACCTGCCGTCCCATCCGGTCATGCAGAAATGGTGGGCCTACATGGCCGACATCATGGAAACCAAAGCCGACAACGAGCCGGTGGCGGTGCCGCTGACGACTGTTTTCCATATGGACTGATAAGATGCGGGTTGTTGGCGTTATCGATATCGGCAAGACCAATGCCAAGGTCGCGGCCGTTGATCTCGACCGTTTCGAGGAGATCGCCGTGCGCAAGACGGCAAATGCTGTACGCGCCAGCGGTCCCTATCCGCATTTCGATGTCGAGCGCCTCTGGGCCTTCCTGCTCGAGAGCCTTGCGGCGCTCAATGCCGAACACGCCTTCGAGGCAATCTCGATCACCACCCATGGCGCGACCGCGGTCGTGCTCGATGCATCGGGCGACTTGGCGCTTCCGGTACTGGACTACGAATACGCTGGCCCCGACACTCTCGCCGCCGAATATGATGTGGCGCGGCCGCCGTTTTCGGAGACCGGCTCGGCACGCCTGCCGATGGGGCTCAATGTCGGCGCGCAGCTCTATTGGCAGCAAAAGACCTTCCCGGCTGAGTTTGCCAGGGTCGCCTCGATCCTCACTTATGCGCAATACTGGACCTACCGGCTGACCGGCGTGCTCTGCAACGAGCTCACGTCGCTCGGCTGTCACACCGATCTCTGGAATCCGATAGCTGGCACTTTCTCTTCTCTGGTGGAGCGTCAGGGCTGGCGGCCGCTTTTCGCGCCGGTGCTGAAGGCGAGCGATGTCGCTGGTGCTCTGCGAGCGGAACTCTGTGCTGCTACCGGGATTGCGGCCGGGACGCCCGTCTATTGCGGCATTCATGATTCCAACGCATCGCTGCTACCGCATCTGCTGACGCGGGCCTCGCCTTTTTCGGTGGTTTCTACCGGCACCTGGGTCGTCATGCTGGCGGTCGGTGCGGAGCCGAAGGCGCTCGACGAACATCGCGACACGCTCATCAACGTCAATGCGCTCGGGGATCCCGTGCCCTCCGCCCGTTTCATGGGTGGCCGTGCCTTCCAGCTTCTCTTGGGGGAGCGGGCGGTTTCAGCGTCGTCGGATGTGGCGGAGGCGGTCGCGAAAGCCGGCCATATGCTACTGCCTTCCATTCCCGAGGGATCCGGTCCGTTTCCGGCGTCGAAGGCGGTCTGGACGGCCGACGATCAGACGCTCGCTCCCGCCGAGCGTTTCGCTGTCGTTTCGTTCCATCTGGCACTGATGACGGCCACCTGCCTTGATCTGATCGGAGCTCGCGGCGAGGTCGTCGTCGAGGGACCGTTTGCCGTCAACAAGGCCTATCTGCGCATGCTTGCTGCGGCCACAGGCCGGCCGGTCTTTGCCGATCCTCACAATGTTACGGGTACGAGTCTCGGCGCAGCCTGCCTCATAAAGGGATCGAGGGTCAGGACCGGGGTCGAGCCGGTTGACGGTGAGATACCCGAGAGCTTTGTCAGCTACGCGAAGGCGTGGCGCAAGGCCGCTCTGCTGCATGCGGGCAAAGAAAAACAGCCGTAGAACTCCCGTCCACGGCCGCAAGATGCTCGGTTGTGTCAGTAAGAGGCGGGCGTGGGCCCGATCAAAACACGGAACTGCGCTTTGCCGACCGGTTGTGTTCGATGTTGAGCACGATCGATACTGCCGTCATCGTCAGGATTGCTGTAAGTGCGGCGCCAATACCAAGAACAATCATTGTTCGTTTCCTGTAAGCGCATCGTCATGATGCCGCCTTGACCGGTGCGAAGGTTTCTTCGCGCATCGAGCGCCCACTTCACTTTCGCTTCGATACGCGAGCGCAAGTCAAAGTACAATTCTAAACTCTTGTGATTGAGAACCTGTTGAAATCCGGGGCCTTTATTACAGTTTTGTTGCGGTGCAAAAATCGCCTGCGAAAACACCCCGCGAATTTTAGTGATTCCGATTAGAGGCTAGGGACCGTTAACCTTCAGGCAAGGAATTAACCATAAACATGGTCCCACACGTCGGAATGGGATAATTCACAAGTCTCCTCAAGGCATGATGCCGCCCCGCCGTACCGGTTCCGGTCCGGTATCCATTCTTCACCGAATTAACTTGCGGGATGAACGATAGCAGACGCCAGCGGCGGGGGCTGATCTCATCGATGTGGTGTGCACGTCCGGTGGACCGTGGCTCCCCTTGAACCTCCCCAGGGCAAATTCGAAAGCACGCACCAGCCGGGGATCAGCGTTGAGGCAGGAAGCATCGTCAGAACAGGCAAGGAGGGGCCAGGCAGGCAGCCTGCTGGAGCGCTTGCGTTTTGCCGGGCTCGACGAGGAGAGCTGCAACCGCGTCCGCGACCACAGGCAGAAGCTCTCTCCCCGCATCGACCAGGCGCTTCGTGACCTTTTCCAGCGCCTCCAGACCTATCCCGATGCCGCTCGCCATTTCGACAGCGACCGCCAGATCGACCGCCTTCAGGACCTTCAATCCTCGCACTGGAACGTACTGACCGACGCGCGGTTCGACGGCCTCTATGCGGAACGCGTCAAGGTCCTCGCCGACACCGCAAGCCGCATGGGTCTCGATCCACGCTGGCAGATGGCAAGCCATGCGGTCGTGCTCGAGCAAC